>SDXZ01000030.1 GCA_004210805.1 Acidovorax sp. | reverse complement strand
CCCCCGGCGCGGCGCGGATCACAGCTTTACTTCTGGTTTCTCTAGATTCTCCTCCCTATGGCACTGACCCCCCAGGACATCGGCCGCATTGCCAATTTGGCGCGGCTTGAGCTGACACCTCCCGAAAGTGAGCGCATGCTGACCCAGCTCAATGGTTTCTTCGACATCGTGGAAAAAATGCGGGCTGTGGATACCTCTGGCGTTGCACCCCTGGCGCACCCCGTGGCTGCGATCCAGGACGTGGCCCTTCGCCTGCGCGACGACGTGGCCAGCGAGCCCAACCAGCGCGAAGCCAATCAGAAGAGCGCCCCTGCCGTAGAGCGTGGCCTGTTCCTCGTTCCCAAAGTGATTGAGTGAACAGGAGACACGCATGACCCACCCCACCACCACCCAGGCCCTGCACGACCTGGGCGTTGCCGAATTGGCCAGCGCGTTGCGCGGTCGCAAGGTTTCCGCCGTCGAAGCCGCCCAGCACTTTCTGGCCCGCGGCAAGGCGCACCAGTCGCTGGGCGCGTTTGTCGCCTTCAATGAAGAGGCCACCCTGGCGCAGGCGCGCACCGCCGACGCGCGCCTCGCAGCTGGCACCGCGGGCGCGCTCGAAGGGGTGCCCATCGCCCACAAGGACATCTTCGTCACGCGCGACTTCCCCAGCACCGCCGGCTCGAAGATGCTGGCCGGCTACCAGTCGCCCTTTGATGCCACCGTGGTGCGCAAACTGGCCGAAGCCGGCGCGGTGACATTGGGCAAGCTCAACTGCGATGAGTTCGCGATGGGCTCGTCCAACGAAAACTCGGCCGTGGCGCCCGTCGGTTTCGACGGCCCCGCCCCGGTGCGCAACCCCTGGGACACCAGCCGCATCCCTGGCGGCTCGTCGGGCGGCAGCGCCGTGGCCGTGGCCGCGCGCCTGGCCCCGGCCGTCACCGGCACCGACACCGGCGGCTCCATCCGCCAGCCCGCATCGTTCTGTGGCATCACGGGCATCAAACCCACCTATGGCCGCGCCAGCCGCTACGGCATGGTCGCGTTTGCCTCGAGCCTGGACCAGGCCGGGCCGATGGCCCGCAGCGCCGAGGACTGCGCCCTGCTGCTGTCGGCAATGTGCGGCCCCGACCCGGACCGCGACTCCACCTCGCTCGACGTGCCCGCTGAAAACTTCAGCGCCCAACTGAACGACAGCATCGACGGCCTGCGCATCGGCATCCCTGCCGAGTTCTTTGGCGAGGGCCTCGCGCCCGATGTGCGCACCGCCGTCGATGCAGCCTTGAAGGAATACGAAAAGCTCGGCGCCAAGCTCGTGCCCATCTCGCTGCCCCGCACCGAGCTGTCGATCCCGGTGTACTACATCATTGCCCCGGCCGAGGCGTCTTCCAACCTCAGCCGCTTTGACGGTGTGAAGTTCGGCCACCGCGCCGAGAAGTACACCGACCTGGTCGACATGTACAAGAAGACGCGCGCCGAAGGTTTTGGCGACGAGGTCAAGCGCCGCATCATGATCGGCGCCTACGTGCTGAGCCACGGCTACTACGACGCCTACTACCTGCAGGCGCAGAAGATCCGCCGCATGATCGCCGACGACTTCCAGAACGCGTTCAAGAGCTGCGACATCATCGCCGGGCCGGTGGCCCCCACCGTGGCCTGGAAGCTGGGAGAGCATGGCAATGACCCGCTGGCTGATTACCTGGCCGACATCTTCACGCTGCCCGGCTCGCTGGCCGGCCTGCCCGGCATGAGCGTACCTGCAGGTTTTGGCGAAGGCGGTATGCCTGTGGGCCTGCAGCTGATCGGCAACTACTTCCAGGAAGCGCGCCTTCTGAACGCTGCCCACCGCCTGCAGCAAGCCACCGATTTCCACCTCCGCCAACCCGGAGGTCTGTGACATGACGACCAGCAAATTGATCCACGGCTACGAGGTCGTTATCGGCTTCGAAACCCACACCCAGCTCGCCACGCAGAGCAAGATTTTCAGCCGCTCCCCCACGGCCTTCGGCGCAGAGCCCAACACCCAGGCCTCGGCCGTGGATTTGGCCCTGCCCGGCACGTTGCCGGTGATGAACCGCGAAGCGGTGGCCTGCGCTATCAAATTAGGACTGGCACTCGGCTCCCACATTGCGCCAGTGAGCATTTTTGCCCGGAAGAACTACTTTTACCCCGACCTGCCCAAGGGCTACCAGATCAGCCAGTTCGAGATCCCGGTAGTGCAGGGCGGCGAGGTGGAGTTCTTCCTCGGGGACGAGAAGAAAACCGTGCGCCTGGTGCGTGCCCACCTTGAAGAAGATGCCGGCAAATCGCTGCACGAAGACTCGGCACTCGGAGGTGGGGGCCAGTCCGGCATCGACCTGAACCGCGCCGGCACGCCGCTGCTGGAGATCGTGACCGAGCCGGACATGCGCTCGTCCGACGAGGCCGTGGCCTACGCCAAGGAACTGCACAAGATCGTCACCTGGATCGGCATCTGCGACGGCAACATGCAGGAGGGCTCGTTCCGCTGCGACGCCAACGTGTCGGTGCGCAAACCCGGTGGCCCGCTGGGCACACGCCGCGAAATCAAGAACCTGAACAGCTTCAAGTTCATGCAGCAGGCCATCGATTACGAGATCCGCTGGCAGATCGAGCAGATCGAGGACGGCCACGCGATCCAGCAAGCCACGGTGCTTTTCGACCCGGATACGGGCGAAACGCGCGCGATGCGGACCAAGGAAGATGCGGCGGACTACCGTTATTTCCCGGATCCGGATCTGCCGCCACTGCACATTTCAGAACAGTGGATTGCAGAGCAACGCGCCCAAATGGACGACTTGCCGCGTGTCGTTGCTGCGCGCTATGTCGAAACGTATGGCTTGTCGGAATACGACGCGTCGGCACTGACACAAAGCAAGGCAACGATGACCTACTTCCAGCAAGTGGTCGGGGGAGCCAACACTCCGGTTTCACCGAAAATTGCGTGCAACTGGATCATGGGTGAACTATCGCGGCGCCTCAACATGGACGAGATAGCCATAGAAAACGCTCCCGTGAAGCCCGGGCAGATGATTGCACTGCTAACCCGCATCGCTGATGGCACCATTTCCAACAACGCCGCCAAACAGGTGTTCGACGCTCTGTGGACTGATGCAGGCCACGACGTGGACGCCATCATCGAGTCCAAGGGCCTCAAGCAGATGAACGACAGCGGGGCGCTGGAGAAAATCATTGACGAGGTGATTGCCACCAACGCCGACAACGTGGCCCAGTTCCGTGCAGGCAAGGACAAGGCTTTCAACGCGCTGGTCGGCCAGATCATGAAGGCCAGCAAGGGCAAGGCAAACCCAACCCAGGTCAACGAGTTGTTGCGCGCGAAATTGGCGGGATAGCACTCCAGGCAACGGGCATCGTTGCGGCAAAGAAAAAGGGCCTGACGGCCCTTTTTTTAGTCGACCGCATTTTGCGGAGGCGAGGCCACGCTGCGCCTAGCGGGTGGCCGCGGGAGCGGTCGAGTTGGCGGAAGGCCCCACGCTCGCTGCCGCCGGGCGCTGTGCATCCCACAGCTTTCTCAGCTGGGCCAGCTCGGTATCAAAACGCTGGTGCACTCGGCGCTTTTCCTGGTCCTGCCCGTTGATGAAGCGCTGCTGTTCCGCCATGCTGTCCTCGTTTTCAGCGATCTTGCGGCGCAGCGTCATCGGGGCCTTGTTCGGATCCTTCTTGTAGAACTCCATCTCCACGTCGAAGCCTTTGCGTTGCTGCTTGAGCTCTGCAATGCGTTTTTCTGCGGTGGCCGTCACTTCGTTGACAAGGTGGATAGCGGCCGTGCGCTCTGCGTCGTGGGCGGCCTTGTCGGGATATCGCGCCACAAGCACCCGCTCGCGCCGGCGCTCCTCCACGATGCGCGCCTGCTCTTCAGCTTCCCTGCGGCGTTGGGCCTCTTGCGCGGCACGTTCGTGCTCCGTGAGCGACGGACCGATCTGGCGCCGCGTGACACCCGAAGGGCTGAGTTCGCGCTGCTCCCGGTCCAGGCATTCCGGAATAGGCCGGTCGGCCGTGAGTCGGCGCCCATTGCGGTCGACGCAGGTGTAGATGCTTCCGGGCTCGCCCTGTGACTGGGCCACGGCCAAGTCGGCGCCCAGGGTGGCCACCAAAAACCCGCCCATGATCCACGCCGACTTGCTCAAATGATCTACCCTTCGTTGACCCCGTAGCGCTGGCGGTATGCCAGCACGCCTTCGTGATGCGAGCGCATCTCCTCTTCCCCGTTATCCGACAGATACAGCAATAAGTCTGCCAGCCGGGCGATGGTGCAAACCTGCATGCCCAATTGCTGACGCACGTACTGGACCGCGCTGTGGTCCACGTCTCGGCCATTCTCTGTGGCTTTTTCCTGGCGGTCCAGCGCAATTGCAACCGCGTGGGGCGTGGCGCCCGCTGCCCGGATGATGGCAATCGACTCCCGGGCGGCTGTTCCGGCCGACATCACGTCGTCGATGATCAGTACCCGACCCTTGAGGGGCGCCCCCACCAGGGTGCCGCCCTCCCCGTGGTCCTTGGCCTCCTTGCGGTTATAGGCAAAAGGCACATTGCGCCCCCGGCGGGCCAGTTCCACCACCACGGTGGCCGCCAGCGGAATCCCCTTGTACGCGGGGCCGAAGACCATGTCGAACTCGATGCCGCTGGCCAGCAGGGCTTTTGCATAGAATTCGGCCAGCCGGCCGATCTTCTGGCCGTCGTCAAACAGGCCGGCGTTGAAAAAATACGGGCTCAGGCGCCCCGCCTTCGTCTTGAATTCGCCGAACCGCAACACGCCCGATTCCACGGCAAAACGTACGAATTCCTGCGCCAGCTGGCCCTGTTCAGGGGTTTGCGCACCAATATCCACCATGGGGAAATCCTTGTTCAAGTTAACCAGCCTCAATCTCAATGGCATCCGCTCGGCCACCAGCAAGGGCGTGGAAAGCTGGATGGCAGCCACGCGGCCGGATTGTATTTGTGTGCAGGAAGTGAAGGCCCAGGCGGCTGACATCAGCAACCGGTTCGAGCGCATGGCGGGCCTGCAAGGGCACTTTCACTTTGCCCAGAAAAAGGGCTACTCCGGAGTGGGCATCTACACCCGCCACGAGCCGTCGGACGTGGTCGTTGGCTACGGATCAGCAGAGTTTGACGCGGAGGGCCGGTACGTCGAACTGCGCTTTGACACCCCGTCGCGCAAGCTGTCGATCATCAGTGCGTATTTTCCCAGCGGGTCGTCCGGGGAAGAGCGGCAGCAGGCCAAGTTTCGCTTCCTGGCCGGATTCCACCCACACCTCATGGGCGTCAAACAAGAGCGGGAGTTCATTCTGTGCGGCGACGTGAACATCGCTCACCAGCAAATTGACCTGAAGAACTGGCGCAGCAACCAAAAAAACAGCGGCTTTCTGCCCGAAGAGCGGGCCTGGATGACAAAGTTGTTACACACAACTGATGAAGGCGGTGGCATCGTAGACGTTTACCGCCAGTTACAGCCCACGGCGACTGATACCGCTTACACATGGTGGAGCAACCGCGGTCAAGCCTATGCCAACAACGTTGGGTGGCGGCTGGACTATCACTTGGCAACGCCGGCGCTCGCGGCGCTGGCCCGCACGGAGTCAATCTACAAGGGAGAGAAATTCTCGGACCACGCCCCGATCACGGTGGACTACGACTTCAGCTTGTAGGCCTTGCGACCCGGCCACCAACGGCGGCAGCTGTGCGCACTGAAAACCGCCACCGTCAAGGATTGACCTCGCACGGGAGCGCGGTCAATGCACCGCGGTTGGACAGCCGCGAGAGCGCCGCACAGAATCTCGGCGATGAAAAACGCCTACTTCCTGCTGGCTATCGCCATCGTTGCCGAGGTCTTTGCCACCAGCTGCCTGAAGGCCGCCAACGGTTTCACCCGCCCGCTTCCCAGCGTGGCGTCGGTCATTGGATATTGCATCTCGTTCTACTTCCTGTCTCTCACGTTGGGAACGATCCCTACCGGGGTGGCCTACGCGATCTGGTCAGGTGTCGGGATTGTGTTGATCTCTGCCGTGGGCTGGATCGTCTTTGGCCAGTCGTTGGACGCACCCGCCATCGGCGGCATGGCGCTGATTGCGGCCGGCGTGGCGGTCATCAACCTGTTCTCGAAGTCGGCTGGACACTGAAGAGCAGAACTGCGCAGCTGGGCCGCGGTGACTGCGCCTCCCAGCAGAGTTGCGCACGCACGCCTAGCCTTTGAACGGACCCTTCACTTCGCCCCAACCCCACTGGGGCATGGGCGCGTTGTGGTCCACGGTAGCCCCTGGTTGTGAATTGATGACCGCGAGCCGCGACCCCCACTCCAGGTAGCCGACGAGCGCCGATCGAAACTCCGGGTCGTCTGGAAGCAGGAGTTCATCGGCAGTGGCCAGCAGCAACTCAACCCACCGGCGCCGCTTGTCGTGCGTGAGGTGGCGGTTCAGATGCTGCGCAATCATGTGCGGGTGGCCGCCGTGCTGCTCCGAATAGGACGGAGGGCCACCCAGCACTTCGGCCAGGAAAGCGGCCACGTGTTCAGGGTGATCGGCTCCCATATGGGCAAACACCGGCTGGAGCAAGGCGTCTTCGTGAACATGCTCGTAAAAGCGCGACGTCAGCCGCCTCAGCACATCCATGCCACCCAGCCATTCATAGAGGGTGGGAGTTTCCGTTTGCTGCATCTGAACACCTTTCTTCGTTGACCCGTCAACGGCGAGGCTCCTGTGCGCTGCTGCGTCCGAGGGGTGGGGCGCAAACAGGCCTTTCTTCGAGGGCCATTTATCTGCCCATCTCTCAAGCCTCACACGTTCTGACTGTAGCTGGGGCCCGCAAAGAAGTCTTCCTCAAGATGCCCCGGTCCAGGTGCAGGCACTCTAAGCGGCAACCGGCTGTTCATCGTTCGCGCCGAACACCTCACGTGCAGCGAACAAACCGTTGAGTGCCGCCGGAAAGCCTGCATAGACGGCCATTTGCATGATGACCTCCACGATTTCCTCGCGCGAGACGCCGACGTTCAGCGCCGCCTGCAGGTGCACCTTGAGTTGAGGTGCAGCGTTGCCCATCGCAGTCAGCGCAGCCACGACGGCGATCTCGCGACTGCGCAGATCGAGCCCCGGGCGGGAATAGATGTCCCCAAACGGGAATTCGATCAGGTAGCGGGCGAAGTCGGGCGCGATGTCGGCCAGGCTGGCTACGACGTGCTCACCGGCTTGCCCGTCGATCTCGCGCAGCTTGGCGAGGCCTTGGACATAACGTGGATTGGTTTCATGGGACATGGGTTCTTCCTTTGCTTGGTAACGGGGGCGTGTGGCGAAGGGAAGCTTCCAAATTCCGGTAGTGCGCGATTTTGGCTTGCAGCGTTTGCGCGGCTTGCTGCGCAGCGGCAATCGCTGCGAGCACCTGTGCCAAATGCTGCTCCAGCATGTCGCGCCGTTCCGCGGCGGTGGTGTTCCCGTCGCTGCGCAAACGCGCGAACAGCTGCATCTGCCCGATGGGCATGCGGGTCTCGCGCAGGCGCAGCAGGAATCCGATCCATTCCATGTCAGAAGCCGCGTAGCGGCGTTGACCACCCGCGGCACGGGCCACAGGCGCAATCAAGCCCGCACGTTCGTAGTAGCGCAGCGTGTGCGCGGTCAATCCTGTGCGTTCGGCGACTTCGGCAATGGTGAGGAGGGATCCCATCGGAACGATTCTGAAAGTTTGAGCGCACTCTAAGTCAAGCGCTGAATCGGCCAGATCACTCCGCGGGCACGGAGACCCCTGGCCCGCTTCTGTCTGATACCCCTAGGGCGCGCGCCGCCGCGTGTGGCCCCTCTGAGAACGACACGTCAAGGAACGGGCCGAGTCACCCCACCGTCGACACTCAGGCTTTGCCCTGTGATGTAAGACGCGCCCGGCGACGCCAGGAAACCAACTGCAGCTGCCACCTCTTCGGCCTTGCCGTAGCGCTGCAGGGGTACCGCGACGCGGCGGTCTTCCCACACCTGCGTAGTGTCGATCCAGCCGGGCAGGACATTGTTCATGCGGATGTTGTCCTGCGAGTGGCTCTCGACAAACAGCCTGGTGAACGCTGCCAAACCCGATCGCACTATGGACGATGCAGGAGGCAGACCGCTGGGCTCCAGCGCCCAGTCTGGTGTGACATTGACGATCACGCCGCTGCGCTGCTTTTGCATGACGGGGACCACGAGCTGCGCCGGCCGCAGCACTCCCAGCAAATAGGTGTTCAAACCCTCGAGCCACTGCGCATCGCCCAGCGCCATCAAGGGTCCTCGGCCAACACTGGTGACCAGCACATCGATGCGCCCCCAGTGAGCCCGCACCAGATCGACCAAGCGTCCGAAGTCCTCCACCGACTCGCTGGAGCCGGTCACGCCGATGCCCCCCAATTCGCGGGCCAGCGCCTCGCCTTTGCCTGTGGAAGAAATAATGCCGACGCGAAAACCATCTGCGGTCAGCTGGCGTGCAATGGCGGCGCCGATGCCCGTTCCGCCCGCAGTGACGATGGCCACTTTTTCTACTGTCATGACAATCCTTGTGTGCCTGTAATGGCACTCTGAAATTGTCCGCCTACACAACGATTGTTGGGGATCAGATCGGAGCAGGACACCTGCTCCGATCCAGTAGAAAATCTACACCCATGAGCAATCCATTGGGCCGCACCCCGTCACTCAACGCCTTGCGCGCCTTTGAGGTCGCGAGCCGCCATCTGAATTTCCGCCTGGCCGGAGCCGAACTGGGTGTGACGCAGGGCGCGGTAGCGCAACAGATCCGGGCGCTGGAGGAAGAGCTGGGACTGAAGCTGTTCGAACGGCACCCGCGCCGGCTCGCATTGACACAGAACGGGCAGCGGTACGTCGTCGGTGTGCGACGCGCGTTCGAAACGCTCGCCCATGCCACCCAAAGCCTGCGGCCTGAGCCCCTTCACCTGAAGATCAGCGTCACGCCGACCTTTGCCACCAAATGGCTCATCCCGAGGCTTCCGGACTACACACGCCTCCATCCTGGCGTCGATCTGCGCATCCTCGCCACCGAGCGCCTGTCGCACTTTCACACCGAAGCTGTCGACCTGGCGGTGCGCTACGGGCGCCCTTCGTTTGGCCCCGGGCTGCAAAGTGACCTGCTACTGGAAGAATGCTTGGTCGCAGTAGGAAGCCCTGCTTTGCTCGGGCAGCTACAGGCCGCAAGCGACTCCCCACGCAACGGGTCTTACGTGCTACTCAACGATTCCCAATCATCCTGGGAGCAGTACGTGGAGCAGTGCGACCCGCCAACTCCCCCCGCACCCGCCCAGACGATTTCATTCAACCAGACGACCCTGGCCATCGACGCGGCCCTGATGGGCCAAGGCGTTGCGCTCGTTCAAAAGGACTTCGTGGCGCAGGACCTGGCCCTGGGGCGCCTGGTGCAGGTGTTCCCTGCAGAGATGCAAACCGACGCTGGCTACTACCTGGTGTTCCCGCGCAAGCAACGACAGCCGGACGCAGTCGCAGATTTAAGAGCGTGGCTGCTTGGCGCCACCCGATAGGGCAGCCCTTGCGCATCCCAGCTTGCTGCGCGCAGGTCTCAACTCCCGGCTCGCGGTGCGCCGCGCTGCGCTGAGGGCTGTCCCAGGGCCTGCGCCAGATACGGCGCCGTCTTGCTTTCCTTGTTGGCTGCTACCGCGAGCGGAACGCCCTGTGCCACGATGCGCCCGCCCTCGTCTCCCGCGCCAGGCCCGAGGTCGATCACCCAATCGCAGGCCGCCACCACCCGCATTTCGTGCTCGACCAACACCACCGTGTTGCCCGCAGCCACCAGCCCGTCGAGCTGCGCGAGCAGGCGGTCCACATCGGCCGGGTGGAGTCCGGTGGTCGGTTCGTCCAACACATACAGGGTGCCGCCGCGTTGCTGCTGGCGCTGCAGCTCGGTCGCTAGCTTGATGCGCTGGGCCTCGCCACCGCTCAGCTCCGTAGCCGGCTGCCCCAGGCGCAGGTAACCCAGCCCGATATCCCGCAGTACCGTGAGTGGGCGCAGCACCGAAGGCTCTTCGGCAAACACTGCGCAGGCGGCGTCGACAGTGAGGCCCAGCACGTCGGCAATGGAAAGCCCGTTCCACAGAACTTCCAGCGTTGCCGTGTTGTAGCGGCTGCCGTGGCAGGTGGGGCATGGTGCGTACACACTGGGCATGAAGAGCAACTCCACACTGACAAAGCCCTCGCCTTCGCAGGTCTCGCAGCGACCCTTCGCTACATTGAAAGAAAACCGACCCGCGTCGTAGCGGCGCTTGCGTGCCGCTGGCGTGGCGGCAAAGAGTTTGCGCACCGTGTCAAAGAGACCCGTGTAGGTCGCCAGATTGGAGCGTGGAGTCCGGCCGATGGGTTTCTGGTCTACCTGGACGAGGCGCTTGATGCGCTCTGCGCCCGCGACCAGCCGACCCGACGCCGGAGAGGCAGATGGTATTGGCGCCCCATCCGGCACCTCCCCATCACCGACCAACGCTCCCGAAGCCCCCTCGTGTGCGTCTGCGACCAGCGGCCGCCCCAGATGCGCGGCCATCAGTTCCAGCAGCGCCTGGCTCACCAGGCTGGACTTTCCGCAACCCGAAACACCGGTCACGGCGGTCATGCACCCCAGCGGAAAATCGGCGTCCAGCCCCTGCAAGTTATTGCGTGTGATGCCCTCCATCTGCAGCCATCCCTGCGCAGCGCGTGGTCGGCGCAAAGGCACCCCGGCCTGAGCACCCTCGCCAAACAGGTAGCGTCGGGTCTGCGACCGCTCAACCTGCGCCAGCCCCGCAGGCGGGCCGCTGTACAGCACCTCGCCACCCCCTTCGCCAGCGGCGGGCCCCACATCCACCAGCCAGTCCGCGCGGCGCATGGTGGCCACATCGTGCTCCACCACAAACAGCGAATTGCCCGCGCCCTTGAGGTCCTGCAGCGCCGCCAGCAGGGCCTCGCCATCGGCCGGGTGCAAGCCGGCCGACGGTTCATCCAGGACATAAACAACACCAAACAGGTGGGAGGAAAGCTGCGATGCCAGCCGCAGCCGCTGCAACTCGCCCGGAGAGAGCGTGGGCGTGGACCGGTCCAGCGAAAGGTACCCCAGCCCCAGATCGACCAGTGCCAAAACCCGCCGGCGCAAATCCCCTGCCAGTCGTTGGGCCGCGATCACCTTTTCTTCCGACAACCAATGCGTGCGATGGACGTCGGGCGCTGCCGCGTGCGCGCCGGCAGCGCCTGCCCCACCGCGCTTCTTGCGGGTTTGGCTGCCCCGACCTTCCAGTTGGGGCTCGCCATCACCCAGCCGGCCTTCCGCCGCGGGCACCAACAATTCAGCCAGCGCTTTCAGCGGCAGTTGCGCCAGCGTCGCGATGTCATGCCCGGCGAAGGTGACCGATAGCGCCTCTGGCTTGAGCCGCTTGCCATGGCAAACCGGGCACAAGGTCCCCACCATGTACTGGGCGACGCGTTTTTTCATCAGCGCGCTCTGGCTGTGGGCGAAGGTCTGGAGCACGTAGCGCCGCGCCCCTGTGAAGGTGCCCATGTAGCTCGGAGTGAGCTTGCGCTTGATTGCGTCCTTCACTTCGCCAACGTTGAATCCCGCGTAGACCGGCACGGTGGGCTGCTCTTCAGTGAACAGAATCCAGTGGCGCAACTTTTTAGGCAGGTCGCGCCATGGTGTGTCGACGTCGTGGCCCAGTGTGGTCAAGATATCGCGCAGGTTTTGTCCCTGCCAGGCGGATGGCCACGCGGCCACGGCGCGCTCGCGGATGGTCAGGGAATCGTCCGGCACCATCGACTGCTCAGTCACCTCGTACACGCGCCCCTGGCCATGGCAGTTGGGGCACGCACCCTGCGGCGTGTTGGGCGAGAAGTCCTCCGCATAGAGCATGGGCTGGTCGGCCGGATACCGACCGGCGCGCGAGTAGAGCATGCGCAGCGGCGTCGATATCCCCGTCACGCTGCCGACCGAAGACCGGGTGCTGGGCGTCCCGCGCTGCTGCTGCAGTGCCACCGCGGGCGGAAGACCTTCGATGCTGTCCACCTGAGGCACCCCGGCCTGCACGATCAATCGCCGCGCATACGGTGCCACGGATTCCAGGTAGCGCCGCTGCGCTTCGGCAAACAACGTGCCGAAGGCCAGCGACGACTTGCCCGAGCCTGAGACGCCTGTGAACACCACCAGTGCGTCCCGGGGGATGTCCACGTCAACGTCTTTCAGGTTGTGTTCTCGGGCGCCCCGCACCCGGACCATGCCGGGGGGAGAGAGAGCGGTAGAGCTTGGGAGCGTGGCAGGCATGGGGGATCTCTTCAAGAGAGCGGCGACTTGAAAGCAAGGATGATGGGTGGCGAAGCCGGCCACGCCGTGCAGGCGCGTGCCGCATTTGCACGTGGTGCTTGCGCTGGCTCATCCACACTGCGCGCTGCGTTGCTGCCCATTGAGCGCCCGCCCCCCGCCAAAACTACTGCCGGGTAAGGCAAATCGCCCGGGGTCAGGCAAGCCGACCAGGATGTGTCCCCAACGGCAGCGCGGGCGATGCCAGGCACACACCCCGCCATCTTCTGAAGCGGCACAGCGCCTGCTTTCTAAGTCCAGGAAAGCAAGGGCTTGATCTTTTCGCCGAACGCTTCGATGAACTCGATCTGATTGCGCCCGACGTTGTGGAGATAGATCTCCGCAAAGCCCATCTCGGCATAGCGTTCGATCCACGCCGCATGTATGTGGGCATCGGCTGAGATATGGACGAATGCGTCCATATCCGCGGGCCCTACGTTCGCCGTTGCACGCTCAAAAGCGGCGGGAGTGGCCAGGTTTTCAGTCAGATCTGCAGCCAGCGCGTTGCTGTGCCACTGGTCCAACGCATTGCTTCGGGCCGACGCCTCGTCCGCCGCGTATGACAGGTGGACCTGCAGGTGCACAGGTTTGTTCTCGCCGCCCCCTTCCCGAAAGGCGTCGACCAGGCGTCGCAAGTCATCCAAGGGGCGGTGAACTGTCAGGAGTCCATCGGCCCAGCCGCCCATCCAGCGTGCGGTCTCGGGCGAAAGCGCCGCGCCCAGCAGCGGCGGTGGACGTGTCGCCAGCGTATAGAGCTTGGCCTGGCGGGTGGGGATCGGCGCTGCGACAGTCACTTCCTCGCCACGCCACAGCGAACGAATCACCTGCGCGCCGCAGAACAACCTTTCATTGCGCTGCGGCTTTTCGGGCCAATCGGCACCTACCATGCACTCGTTGAGCGCCTCGCCACTACCCAGCGCGAGCCAAGCCATACGGCCTGGAAACATTTGCGCCAGGGTGGCTCCGGCCTGTGCCGTGACCACGGGGTGGTAGCGCCAACCGGACGGCACGGTGATCAAGCCAAACGGCAGGCTTGTTGCCTGCATTGCAGCACCAAGCCAGGCCCACGCAAAACCGGATTGACCCTGGCGCTCACTCCATGGCGCCAGATGGTCAGACGACATGAGGCAGTCAAAGCCGGCAAGCTCGGCGGCTCGCGCGCAATCCAGCAACTCGCCCGGGCTGAACTGTTCGTGGGAGGCATGAAAACCAATGCGGGCCATTTCTTCTTTCTTCCGTGGGGACGCCGTTAGAGATGCGTACCGAAGTGGCTGGTCGAGGTTCCTTGGCGCGGGCTATTCAACCGCTAGCTCCATGCAGACCACTTTGGGGGCGCTTGGGGCTCCTTGGAGGCAGGCAGCGCGCCCGCCGTCGCACCGCTCTGCGGTAGCTTCCAAAAAACGCATGAAGAGATTGCTGTGTCTCAGCATGGTTGGCTGTAGGACTGGATCGAAACCGAACCCGCGCGCCAGCATGGCACGGCTCCCTGCGCGGCATTTCCTCTACCCGCAAATCAGACCGCACCTACAGGCCGGCCCGATCCGTCGCAGGAGGCTTGCAATGTCGCAAACCACACAGCACAGCACCATGCCACCGATTCCATCCACATCTTGCGAGCCCAGGCTCTGTGACCGCGCGGGGACCGTGCATGCCTGCCAGCAATCCTGCGCTCCGGCGTCGGTCGAACTTCCGGTCCTTATCACGCGTTCGGCGGTCAGCGGCGGCGCTTCCACAGCCCAAGCCGAAGTGGATAGAGAGCGCGAGTCGGCGGCGGGTGAACATGCATAGCCGTGAACAGCTCATGCACGTCCTGGCAGAGGCGGCGGAACTGGAGCACAACATCCTGTGCTGCTATCTGTATGCAGCCTTCAGCCTCAAGACCTCCGTCGACGAAGGACTGTCCGCTCACGAACTGGCGCATGTGTCGGCATGGCGCAAAGAACTCATGGGAATCTGCGTAGAGGAGATGACCCACCTCTCGCAGGTCGCCAACCTCAGCCTTGCGATCGGGGTGCGACCCCACTTCAACCGACCCAATTTCCCGGTGGCCAAGGGATACCACCCGGCGGCAGTGGAACTGGCACTGGCGCCGTTTGATCTCGACACCCTCGACCACTTCATCTTTCTCGAGCGTCCTGAGGGATCGGAGGAGCGCGATGCGCCCCCTGCAGGGGCAGTCGCCGGGCCGCCCCGCGATTTTCTGCCACAGGTACTGATGCCCGCGGCGCCGGACTACGAGACCATTGGCGAGTTCTACGAGTTGTTGAAAAGCGGGCTTCGCGCAGTGAGCGAGGCCCTGGGCGAAGGCCAGCTGTTTTGCGGCCCTGCGCGCCATCAATTGAGCGCCCAGGAACTTCGCAGCGACGATCTTCTGGTGGTTCACGACCTGAGCACGGCCATCGCCGCCATCGACACGATCATCGTGCAGGGCGAGGGTTCGCAAGCGGAGCGGGACGGCTCGCACTACCGACGCCTCGCAGAGATGAAGTCCCAGTACCAGGCCCTGCAAGCCGAGCGAAGCGATTTCTGTCCACACCGGAACGTTGCGCGCAATCCCGTCATGCGCGCCCCGGTCGCCGAGGACCGCGTTCAAATTGCCTCGCAGCCGGCACGCACCTTGCTCGACGCCGCGAACGGCACGTACGCCGCCATGATGTCCACCTTCACCGCCCTGTACGACCTCCCCCGTGATGCCCCCGCCCGGCCGCTGCTGCTGTCTGCAGCCTTGTCGTTGATGCACATGGTGGCGGCGATCTCCGATGCGCTGACGCGGCTTCCCGCGTCCGACACGCCGGGCGCGCCCCATGCCGGAGGACCTTCACCGTGTTGCGCAGCACCGAAGGTTTCTCTGTGGGCGCCGACGCGCCGGCGTTGGTCGGAGAGCGGCTCGCGCTGGTGGAGCAAACACTTCTGGGGATCGTGCACCTCTGCCCACTGCTCGGCCAGCCCCTTGCAGAATTTCAGGTTGCAACGGCCAATCTCAGACGCAACTCACAAGGCTCAGGGACGCAGAACGGCGAGGCCTCTGGCGCCACAGGCTAGGCGTCGGTGTGCTGCCATTGCGGCGTCGCTCCCGTCACCTGAACTGAAGCAAGCAACGCGTGGCACGCTTCACCGTTGGCTGGCGACTCTGTCGACGTGTCACGGGCTGTGTTGCCGCTCCAGTGCCGGTTCTTCGAAACCACTTACGCCGAGCCGAGGGAGCAGCATGCAGGGGCGCCACCCACGCACAGCAAGATTCCAGCGCCTCCCTAGGCTATGCTCCCGCCGACCCATCGACACCACCCAAAGCGACCATGCCCCATCTCAAGTTTCCTCCCGAAGGCTTGTCGGGCGAAATGGCCCGGATGATTGCCGACCACCCCTGGGACATGCACCCGCTGGGCCACCCGGACCATTGGCCGCAAAGCCTCAAGAATGCGCTGGTGCTGCTGCTGGAGTGCCGGTTGCCCATGTACCTGGCGTGGGGTCCCGACCTGCTCCAGTTCTACAACGATGCCTATCGCCCCATCTTGGGAGACAAGCATGAAGGCGCCCTGGGCGGCTCTGCGCGGGTAACCTGGAGTGAAATCTGGCCCACCATCGGGCCCATGTGGGACGAGGTGTTGTGCGGCAAGGCCATCGGGTTCGAAGACTTCAAGCTGACCATTCAGCGATACGGCTTCCCGGAAGACTGTTATTTCAATTTTTCGTACAGTCCCGTGCGCGATGACGAGGCAAGCGTGGCCGGGGTGCTGGTGACCTTCGCTGAGACCAGCAGCAAGGTGCTGAGCGAGCGGCGGTTTAGGTTCTTGGACGGGCTCGCGCAAATGACGCGGGCGCAGAGCTCGCCTGCCGATGTGATGACCACAACTTCTGCGGCGCTAGGCCAGTACCTGGAGGTCAACCGCTGTGCCTACGCCCATGTGCTTGACGACCAGAACACCTTCGATCTGATCGGTGACTACAACAACGGCGTCGAGAGCATTGTGGGGCGCTACAAATTTACGGATTTCGGCGATCTGGTCAGTGAACTGATGATCGCCAACCAGCCGTACGTGAACGAGGATGTGGACAGCAACCCGATCACGAAAGATATGGATCTGTCTGCCTACCGCCTGACAGCCATCCAGGCCGTTATCTGTGTTCCGCTCCACAAGAACGGAAAGTTCGTGGCGGCGATGGCGGTGCACCAGACGACGCCGCGCAACTGGACCTCTGAAGAAATCACGCTGGTCCGCACCGTCGTCGACCGGTGCTGGGAGTCTCTCGAGCGCATCCGCGCAGAGAACGACAAGGCACTGCTGCTCGACAGCGAGCGCGCGGCCCGCCGCGAAGCGGAGCGGGCCAACTCCTTCAAGGACAGCTTTCTGGCGACGCTTTCCCATGAGCTGCGGACACCGCTGAGCGCCATCACCGGTTGGGTCCACATCCTTCGGAAAAAATACGGCGCAGGCCATCCTGACTTGCTCAAGGGTGTCGACGTCATCGAGCGGAGCACACGCACGCAGGCACGCCTGATCGGCGATTTGCTCGACATGAGCCGGATCAGCTCGGGCAAGCTCAGGTTGGACATGAAACCGGTGGACCCCGCAGGATGTATTCGTGCAGCCCATGACTTGATGTTGCCCAACGCCCAAGCGGCCGGGCTGACACTCACTGCGGAACTGGAGCCTGCCGGGCTGGTGCTCGGAGATGCCGACCGGCTGCAGCAAATCGTGTGGAACCTGCTTGCCAACTCGGTGAAGTTCACACCGCGCGGTGGCGCTGTGACGGTGCGGCTCTCGCAAAGCGAATCCACTGCGGTCATCACCGTGTGCGATACGGGGGTGGGTATCCAGACAGAGTTTCTGCCGCATATCTTCAAACGCTTTCGGCAAGCGGACGGCTCGATCACCCGCAGCTTTGGCGGCTTGGGCCTCGGGCTGTCGATCGTGCACCACCTTGTCGAACTCCACGGCGG
Source organism: Acidovorax sp. (assembly GCA_004210805.1). Taxonomy (GTDB): domain Bacteria; phylum Pseudomonadota; class Gammaproteobacteria; order Burkholderiales; family Burkholderiaceae_C; genus Acidovorax. The sequence goes on along the minus strand of SDXZ01000030.1, from coordinate 8,566 downwards.
CAGTGTGAGCGCTGAAAGCGCGGGTTCCGGGGCGGGCGCCACCTTTCGCGTCATCCTGCCGCTTCACCACGCGCCCGTCACGGACCCCGTAAAGCCCCGGGCCGCGGCCCCCATGGACCGCTCAGCGCCAGACCTGTCAGGGCAGACAGTGCTGGTGGTGGACGACGACCCCGACACCCGGGAGCTTCTGAAACGGGTCATCGAGGAGTGCGGCGCCGAGGTTCACACCGCACCGGACGCCTACGCCGCCATGCACTTCATCGAGCGCCGCATGCCCGACGTGCTCTGCTCTGACATCGGGATGCCCGGCATGGACGGGTATGAGCTCGTCCGCTGGGTGAGGGCGTGCCCCAGCCAGCGCCAGGGGAGGGTCCCCGCCATCGCGATGACCGCCTTCGCAAGGCCCGAGGACGAGACCCGATCTCTCGAATCAGGATTCGATTTGCATCTCTCCAAGCCGGTCGAGCCGGGGCAGGTCCTCGCCGCGATTGGAGAGCTGTTGGCCGGCGGGGAGGCTGCCGGCAGGATGCGGTGATGCGTATTGCCCTTGCCTCCAAGCCGCAAGGTATTGCCCGGGTGTCCGCCCGAGCACCTTGCGAAAGGCGACACCCATGTGGGACTGGTGGGTGAATCCACAATCCAATGCAATCGACGCCAGCGGCGCAGCATCTTTTCGCACCATCGCACGAGCCGCTTGGATCCGCGTTTCAACAATGAACGCGTGGGGTGTCGTGCCCACAAGCCGGGTGAACTCGCGCAAGAAACGCAGTGGGGTTTTGCCTTCCGCCTGCGCCAACTGCGCAATCGACAAAGGCTGGGCAAATTCATGTGCGATGCGGTCCAGCACGCGCCCGTAGACACTTCGCAGCTGCGGGTGCGGGTCTGGACTGTTGTCCCCATCTGTCGGAGTCTGCAGATTCAGGAACGCCAGCGCAGACTGCTCGACAGCAAGAACATCGGGTGCCGCATCGAGCAGGAGGCGGCGCAAGTGCTGAGCAGCCGCAAGCGCTGGAGCATGCCCCGCCCAGTACGCACGACCTTTGCTGCGCTGTGGTACCGGCACGCCCAGGCCGCATGTCCGGCGGGCCACCAGATACTCACCGCCGGTGGCGGATTCAGAGAACACATCGACGCCCGGCGGCGTATACGAGAGCATGCCGGGCCAGGTATCGAAATCTTCTCTCTGGTCGGACCCGATGGCATGCACGCCCTTCTGACGCTCCAGCGCAATGCCGAGGGAATGCGTCCGCACCGGGTCCATTGCACTGTAGGCCCTGCGGCTTAATAGCTCGACCCGCAGGCCGTGCAGGGCCATGTCATGGACAAAGAGGGAGGGCTGGGTCATCGCTGGAGAGGAGGCGGCAGAGCTGAAATTTCATGATATACGCCCGGATACAGCGACTCGATACTGCGCGCATGAACACATCAGAACCGAAGGGCAGCGAGCCCAACCGCGTGATCGGCCTCATCGGCGGCATGAGCTGGGAATCGAGTGCCGAATACTACAAACTCATCAACCAGGAGGTGCGCAACCGCCTCGGCCCTCTGCGCTCCGCCCGGCTGCTGATGTACAGCGTGGACTTCGGGCCCATCGAACAGGCGCAGCATGCCGGCCGCTGGGATGACCTGGCCAGCATTCTTGAAGACGCCGCGCGGCGCCTGCATCACGGCGGGGCCGACTGCGTCGTGTTGTGCACCAACACCATGCACAAGGTCGCGGATCGAATTCAAGCTGCGGTCCCCATCCCCTTCCTGCACATCGCGGACCCGGTGGGGCACGAAGCTTCGCAGACCGGCGCCAAAGTGCTGGGTCTGCTGGGCACGCGCTTCACCATGGAACAGCCTTTCATGCGCGAGCGACTGGAACGTACACATGGCCTGCAAATCCTCGTGCCTGATGGGCCAGACCGCGCGGAGGTGCACAGGATCATTTACGAGGAACTGTGCACGGGCGTGGTGCGCGCGGCGTCGCGAAAGACCTACCAACGCACCATCGAATCGTTGGCGCAGCGCGGCGCGCAGGCGGTGGTTCTGGGCTGCACGGAAATCACGCTGCTGATCCAGCAACCCGACAGCGTGCTCCCCGTTCTGGACACCACCCGATTGCATGCGCTGGCCGCGGTGGACTTTGCACTGGCCCGTGGCTAATGCGGCCGGCGCATCGGGTCCGTCCACCTCGCGGCCTCTAAACGCAATACCCCCGTAGCGGGACCCGCTGGCACCGCGGTAGCGGGGTCTGGGCACCCCTGCTTTGTAGCCGCCGTCCTACAAGATGGCCCCAGAGGGACTCCTACGATGCCTCCAAGGAGTTCACCCATGGCCTACGACAGAGACGAAATGGCACAGGACCAGCCGCTGATTTCGCTGCGCGAGGACGACCTTCGCTTTTGGAGCAATGCGCTCGGTTGCACGGAGCAGCATTTGCGCGAGGCTGTCGATGTCGCGGGGCAATCACCCACCGATGTGATGGAGTTCCTGGCCCCCACGGGATGGTAGGCGTGCCCGGTTTCCAGGCACCTGACGCAGGCGGCTGGTCTGCCCAGGCAGTGATCCCTCTAGCGACGTCCAGATGCATGGCCATCCTCTACCGCAGTACGTAACGGCGCCCTGCGATCCCGACAGCTGCTACCTATTGAATGGTTTCGGTCTCGGACAGCTTGAGGCCAGCGCTCAAGCTGTCGCATGCTTCGCACCATGCCGTCGCCCAGGCAGCCAACGCGGGTGACTCTGGGGGCATCCCCATGCCGTGCACGAATTCTTGCGGTGCGACCGTGCCCGTGGCCGAACGAAACAGCCCCCGCATCAACACCACGCCCACGACCCTCCCCTTGCGCAGGAAGCGGTGCTCCATGACGGTCCACTTGTCATCCCAGCCCAGGACGCGCGTGTGGATCTCGAACGTCTCGAAGACCTTCAGCTCTCGCCGAAATTTCCCCCACACGTCCCCCACGATGGGCATCGCCTTATGGCGCAGTGCCACGCGGAAGGCACCACTTCGCAGGACATAGTCCATGCGCCCCACATCCGCGAGCGTGAAGTAGCGGCCGTTGGTGACGTGCCGATTGAGGTCGAGGTCCAGCGGCCAGACCCGCAGTCGGATGACCGTGGTGTCCATCGCGTCGACCGGCCTGCGCCACGGACGGCGCAGGAACATGAGCAGAAGGCGAAACCAGAGATTCATGGGGTTGTGGTGAAGAGCGGTTGCGAGCACCCCAATCTATTCGTGCCGCGCCAAAGTCACCATATGCATAAATGACAATCTTCCTGCGATAACTGCAATACGATGGCCCATGGACGTTTGTCTTCTTTTGGCAGACCACTGCTCGGCCGCCAGCGCCACCATGGCGCAGGAGTTTTTTCGGGCGGCGAACCTGTTTGCGGACGCCCCGGCGTTCCGGGTGATATCGGCCTCGTGGGATGGGCAAGCAGTCCCCACCATGAGCGCCCAAATGCTCCAGGTGGATGCAGCGATCAGCGACGTCGGCAGGATGGACCTGGTGGTGGTACCGGGTTTCTTGTTGACGCTCCGGGAAGCTCTTCCTTTGTTTGAGCGGTACAGAACCTGGCTGCGTTATCAGCACGCGGCCGGCGCGACGGTAGCTTCCATGTGCACCGCGTCATTCCTGCTGGCGGAATGTGGGCTATTGCCGGGAGTGCGCGCGACCACAAATTGGGCGTTTGCAGATCTTTTTCGACGCCGCTATCCGAACCTGCTATTGGACGAAACGCGCATGCTGCACGACGAGAAGCGCGTCGTGACAAGCGGCGGTGCCACCGCCGCCGTAGACCTTCTGCTGTATCTGGTTGAACGCTTTGGCACGCCAGGTTTGGCCCACAAATGCAGCCGCTACATGTTGATTGACCACGTGCGCAGCGGGCAGTCGGCCTATTTTTTTTGGACGGCCTCCAATGACCACAACGATGCCGACGTGCTGCAGGTCCAGCACTGGCTGGAAGAGTCCTTTGCCGAGCCCCTGGTCATCGATGAAGTGGCTCAGCGCTTTGGATTTGGCATTCGAAACTTCAAGAGACGCTTTAAGGAGGCGACGGGCAGCGCGCCACTGGCCTATCTGCAGATGCTCCGTTTGCAGAAGGCGATGCAACTCCTCGAAACGACGCGGCAGAGCCTGGAGAGCATTACAGCGAAGTGGGGTACGGGGACAGCAGTTCGTTCAGCCGTCTGTTTCAAAGCAGAGTCGGCCTGCCACCTTCGGCATACCGCAGAAAATTTCAGGCGAAGAAGCGTTAAGGCGCCTTCAGCGTGGACGGTGGAGAGGCACTGTTTTCGAGATGGCTTGGCCACGCCAGCCAACCCAGCAGCCGCGTGCATCGCGCCGCAACGAGGCCGTCCCGGTCGCACGGGCGTGCTGTCAGCGGAGGCTGACACCTGTAGGTCGTCAACCCCCGCAATCAAGCAATAGGACGACAGAACACGTGAAATCGTGGTTGTACGGTTACAGGGTCATCAACCCGCTGGGCATGGCGACGGCCTTCAGGCCGGGCGACATCCGGCTTTTACGTGAAGGAAATCCCATGAGCGATCGAACCAACCAACCCAATAGCGACGCAGACCACTCGGCAACCAAAACCGGCGTGGGCGCTGTAGTCGGTGGTGCAGCAGGTGGTGTTGCAGGCGGCGCCGCCGCAGGGGCCCTGGCGGGCGGCTTGACGGGCCCGGTGGGCGCCGCCGTCGGAGCGGTTGTCGGCGCAGTGGCTGGCGCGGTGATGGGCCGCAGCGTCAAGGTCGACCCGGTGGCCGAGGACACCTATTGGCGCGACAACTATTCTTCGCGCCCGTACATCGCTGGAGGAGCCCAATACGACGACTACCAGCCCGCCTATCGCTACGGCGCAGACTCGTATTCCAAATACCCCAACAGGTCCTTTGACGAGATCGAGCCCGAACTGAGTCGCGACTGGGGCAGCGCCCGCGGCCAATCTTCGCTGGAGTGGGAAAACGCCAAGCACGCATCGCGTGACGCCTGGCACCGCTTGAGCAACGCGGCTGAACGGGCGATCCCCGGCGACTCGGACCGCGACGGCCGCTAAGCCGAGCCTCCCAAAAGGGGGGCGGTGCCGTGCCTCCCTTTTTTCCTTTGTTGTTTCACACATGCCAGGAGGCTTCCTATGCAAGAGAAATCTGCCGATCCCCATCCGCTGAGCGATCTGGCCTACGACTGGATCACGCTGATGCAGAACAAGGCGCAAGCGCTGCTCGCCTACGACCAGTACATCAAGGATGCCGAAGCTGCGGGCTCACCAGAATGCGCCGCCTTTTTCCGCAAAGTGCACGACTCCGACAAGGCGCAGCTTGCAGAAGCCAAGCAGCATCTGGTGGCGGTATTGCAGGGGACGATGGGCGCAGGCAAACGGCCGGCTTGAACAGCCGGTGGGATGGAGATCGCGCGCCTGCGCTGACACGGTTCACGCGCGCCGAGCTCATCCCGACGGACTACACAGCACAACACGTCCGCCCGTGCGTGTTCTCGAAGCGCCGCTTGAGGTGCTCTCCGTGCCCCGGCGTGCCTGGGGCACTTTCACATTCACGGGGTGGTTTAGTACGCCCCCCCGCAAATCACAGCTGGCCGTGTGTTCGCACCTGTCACGCGTGCAAAGGCTTGACCAAGGGTGGTCGGCCCATAGCGACTCGCACCATTACTCTCTGCAAGGATGGAGGATCGCAACGCAACGCGACGAGTTTTGAAAGTTACCTTCGATTGTTCTCAATACCGGAACAGTTAGTTTGCGACTGAGTGGTTTTTCTTTGAACATCACCGGCGTACAGTTCAACCCATCGATGAGCCGAACCCGCAAGGCGACTCACCGAACCCGGTTTGAAGCAGTTCCCGGCCCTTCGCTTCTGGCTCTTCGTTCCGTTTTTTTGAGACGCTTTTTTTAACTTCAAGGACTTTCATCATGAACAACACTGCACGCTTCCTCTCCATCGCCGCTGTCGCTGCCTTCGCTTCTTTTGGCGCCCAAGCCGACGAAGCCGATGCTTCGCAATTCGCCACCAAGTTTGAAACCAACCGCACCCGCGCTGAAGTGGCTGCAGAAGCCGCCACCGTGGCCCAGACCCGCAGCATCGAGCCAGCTGGCTCGCGCGTGGTGACTTACAAGTCCACGGCCGACCGCGCTGCGGTGCGCGCCCAGGCTGCTGAAGCCCTGCGCACCGGCCAGATCCCTTCGGGCGAATTCAGCGCCATGTAATTGACGCAGTTGCGGGCCTTCCCATGGTGGCGGCACTTCGCGGGTGCTGCTGCCATGGGGAGTGTTTTCCCCACAATCGCTGCCAAGCAAACTGGGCTCCTTTTGGGAGCCCTTTTTGTTGCTGGGTAGGGTGTGGCTCCAACCGGGGTCAACTGGACGCAACCACGGCGGTCTCTGGCCGGGAAACACTGGCACCCCGTGCGATCGGGCCGCGGAGATGGTCGCCCATCTTGGCGAGCACAATCCACCGGCTGTGTTCGGTGGATTTAGGCTCTGCTTGCAAAATCCACCCACCGTTAGCAACTACCACCCACCGCCGCCGCATGCTCCGCTACCTCACCGTCCCCGTCACCGCCTTTCAACAGAACTGCTCCATCGTCTGGTGCGATGCCACGCACCTGGCCGCGGTGGTCGACCCGGGCGGTGACCTGGAGTTGCTGCTGTCGCACATCAAGCGCCTGAACCTGAAGCTCGAGCAGATCTGGCTGACCCACGCGCACATCGACCACGCGGGCGGCACGGGCGAGCTGGCCGAGCGGCTGGCGCTGCCCATCGTGGGGCCGCACCCGGGGGATCAGTTCTGGATCGACGGCCTGCCGCAGCAAAGCGCGATGTTTGGTTTTCCGCCTGCGCAACACTTCACGCCCACACGCTGGCTGGCCGATGGCGACTCGGTGCAGATCGGCCACGAGACGCTGCAGGTGCGCCACTGCCCGGGCCACACGCCCGGCCATGTGGTGTTCCATGCGCCACAGATCGACCGGGCTTTTGTCGGCGACGTGCTGTTTGCCGGCAGCATCGGCCGCACGGATTTTCCGCAAGGCAATCACCAGGACCTGATCGACAGCATCACCCAGCGGCTGTGGCCCATGGGGGACCAGACGGTATTCATCCCCGGCCACGGGCCCGAGAGCACGTTTGGGCGCGAGCGCCAGAGCAATCCGTATGTGGGTGGGACCTGAGCGCTACGGGAGTTCGATATTTAATCAAAACAGGCCCTAGCGCTTGATTGGTAAGCGCTTATAGCTATTGTTTTAATAGCAAACGCATTTGAGCCGAGTACGGTGATGGCGGGCCTGCGCAACATCACCACAATCCGCGCCGCCATTGCAGCCGATTGATGCAGCCGCCATTGCGTTCCGAGCGCCGCGCCGCCAAGCCCACTTCAGCCGGCGGCGCAGGCCCGATGTTCATCGCCGATGAGTGGGACAGATTGCGCCAGCATGGCCAGCGCGCGGCTCAAAGCCGCGCACCGCTCCTCCCGCGCCATGATCAGCCCTTCCTCGCCGCCTCATACAAACCACGCACCTTCGGCACGTTCGACTCCAGCTCTTTAATGCGCGCCGGGCCCGACGGGTGGGTGGACAAAAACGCCAGCCCGCCCTGCTTGCTGCCCGTGGCGTTGCCCATCTTCTTCCACAGGCTTACCGAGGCCGCGGGGTCGAAGCCGGCGCGTGCGGCCAGCTCCAGTCCCACCAGGTCGGCCTCGCTTTCATCCGATCGGCTGAACTGCAGCGTGAGCAGCTGCCCGCCCAGGCCTGCGGCGGCCTGGCCGAGGTCACCCAGCCCCAGCAGCTGCGAGCCCAGGCGCAGCGCGAGGTTGGTGCCCTGCGTCTTGGCGATGCGCTCGCGCGCGTGTTCGCGCAGGGCATGGGCCATTTCGTGGCCCATGATCATCGCGGTCTCGTCGTCGGTGAGCTTGAGCTGATCGAGGATGCCGGTATAGAAGGCGATCTTGCCGCCCGGCATGCAGAACGCGTTGATCTGCTGGCTGCCGATCAGGTTGACCTCCCAGCGCCACTGCTTGGCGCGGTCGTTCCACGGCGCGGTGTAGGGAATCAGTCGCTTGGCGATGGCGTGCAGGCGCTGCAGCTGCGGGTGGCCTTCGGGCGCAAGCGCCCGCTTGGCCCGGGCCTGCTCCAGCATCTGGCGGTACTGCTGGGCGGCCGAATTTTCAAGTGTCTCGGCGGGGATCAGCTTGCGCACGCTGGAGGCCGTGCCCACATCCACCTGGGCCAGCACGGGGGCTGCGGCACCGGCGCCAGCCGCCAGCAAAAAGGCACGGCGCGCGGACCAGGGCGACGAAGGAGCAGCAACGGAAGGCGTGGGGCACAGAAGGCACATACCAAAATCACCTGAAGAAGAGGAAGAGCGGCTTGCGCAGCGCGAGTGCGTGGAACTCGCGCGCGTGGAACTCGCGCAAGTCGCGGAAATAATAGCCCGCGCCGATGTATCCCCAGCGACAGCCTGCCCAGCACATGGTGGCTGGCCAGCCCGCTGCAAGGGCGTCGGCGATGATAGACAAAACCTCCGGCCGCCCATGTCAGACACCTCCACCTCATCCTCGCCCCCCGCC
>SDXZ01000029.1 GCA_004210805.1 Acidovorax sp. | reverse complement strand
CCCGCCCCATCCCTAGGGAGAACCCTGAATATCCGGCACCGGGCGCCGGATATTCTCAAAATGAAACATGTTGCGCCGCACACCCGGCGCATCATCCGGCCACGCCGCTGCAGCCGCCTTGTAAAAGCGCTCACCCCGCCCCATCACCGGGATCCCGATGCTTGCCACCGCACCGCCATCACCCGCCAAGGACCGCCACGCGCTCATCGCCCAGGCGCGCAGCGCGCTGCTGAACGACGGCGCGCTGACCACGCGCGCAGCCGTCGAACCTTGGATCACGCGCTCGTGGCAGCGCTGCCTGGACCGGGGCTTGAAGCCCTCGCAGCGCGTGGCGTTTGATGTGGTGAGCGCACCGGCCCAGCACCGCAGCCGCGAGCAAAACCACCAGCTGCTGACCGCCGCGCGCCCGGTGCTGCACCAGCTCACCCGTGCGATTGCGGGCATGCGCTACTTTGCGATCCTCACCGACGCCCGCGGCATCGTCGTGGACGTGCAAGGCCCTTGCGACCGCAATGACCCGCGGGCTAGTGCCATCGGCCGCGTGGGCATCGACCTGTCGGAGGCCGCCGTGGGCACCACCGCCATCGGCGCCGCGCTGGCCGAGCTGCAGCCGGTGTGGCTGCACCGGGGCGAACATTTCTTTGACGACAACAGCAGCTACAGCTGCGCAGGCGCGCCACTGTTCGGGCCCGACGGGCAGTGCATCGGCATGATCGACCTGACCGGCGTGGACGTGCCAGAGCGCCCCGAGCTGCGCCACCTGGTGGCCCGCTCCGCCCGCGCGATGGAAGACGCGCTGCTGCTGCAGCTGCCCCACGCGCTGCTGCTGCGCGTGAACTGGCCCGGCAGCACACTGGGCAGCGAAGCCGATGGGCTGCTGGTGCTGGACGCCGACGGCCATGTGCTGGGCTGCAACAGCCTGGCCCGCCAACTGCTGCCCCTGCCGCTGTGCCCGCCCGGCAGCTTGCGGCACTGCAGCGACCTCGTGGCCCTGCCCTGGCCGCAGCTCTTTGATGCGGCCCGGGCGCGTGGCGGAATGCCCGCGCCGATCGACCTCCCGCTGTGGTCGGGCCTGCGGTTGTCCGGCATGGCCCAGCGGCCCCACCAACCGGCGCCCCGCAGTGCCTGGCCGCAAGGCAGTGCGGCACCGCCGCTGATCGCCGCCGCGCCGGCACCGCTGCGCGAAGCCGAGACCGCACTCATCCGCCGCGCCGTGCAAGACGCACGCGGCAACGTGGCCGAAGCCGCGCGCGCCCTGGGCATCAGCCGCGCCACGGTGTACCGCAAGCTCGGGGCACCCAAGGCGCATTGAGGAGGCGGCCGTCCGGCGCGGCAGTGATCAGCGGTTTTGGCTCAGCGCGACGGCATCCGGAGGTGGTGTCAGGCCGAAATTTGAATATAAACAGGGCCTAGCGCTTGATACATAAGCGCTTTCAGCTATCAAAACAATAGCAATCGGTGTTTTCCTGCTGACGACTGGCCTGATGCAGGGCTCGGTCAGACTTCTGCGAGTGCCAGTACCACCGCGTTGTCGTCCACCAGCAGCTCCACCCGGCTGCCCGCGCGCAGTCCGCTGCCGGGCGCGGCAAAACCCACCATCTGCACACCGGCTGCGAGTTCGGCCGAGACTTCGTCGCCCGAGTCACCGCGCACCACGCGCACAGCCTTTGCGGCCAAGCGAAAGCTGCCCGCCTCCACACCCTGTGCCCCCTGCGCTCGCGCCGCAGTGCGTTGGCCTGCTGCCCGCTCCACCCGCACCGCCGTGGCTTTGCACAGAGCCTGCACCACCAGCCCCGGCTCCAACCCCAGCAGCTCGGCACTTTCGCGTGTGATGCGCGAGGCCAGCACGGTGGGAGCCGTGGGCGCATCGGCCAGCACCTCGGCCTCGAACACCAAGTGCACCCGCACGATCTGCCCCAGCACCTCCAACCGCTGTACTACGCAGGGCCACTGGTTGCGCATGCTGGTGCGCACGGCCAGCCGCGCCAGCGCAGGGCCGGTGTGCGGCGTGGCCTGCCAGCGCGAGAGCACCGCACCCCGCGCCTGGGCCATGGCGTCGGCGGCAGTCAGCAGCTGCTGGCCCGCCTCGGTCAGCCGCGCGCCGCCACCGCCCGCCCCGCCCACGGCCCGCGCCACCAGCGGCGTGCCGGCCAGGTTGGTCAGCGTGTCCACCGCCTGCCACGCCGCCTTGTAGCTCACGCCCACCACGCGCGCGGCCTGCGAGATGGAGCCGGTGGCGCCGATCTGCCGCAGGATGTCGATGCGTTTGTCGGTAAGGGCGTGGCCCAGGGCGCCAGACAGGGAGATGGATGCAGGCATGGTTGAAGTTGGGCGGGGATCTGGGTCGCAGAGGCGCGCGGCAGTGGGGTCGCGTGTTGCGCAGAGCGTGGGGAGATGGGCGGACAGGGTAGTGCGAAGCGTTGGAAGACAGCAAACCAAACGCGAGCCGTTCGGCCATCGCACGAGTATTCCATGGACAAGCCCACGAGCCGCTGCGCTGGCGGACATTCCTGCCTGCTGCAGAGCAGAAGAGCCTTCCGAAGCTGCCTATACTCTGCGCTATTCCATTTTTGAATAGCGCCTGCCACTCAGCACCATGGCCCGAAACATTTCCGCAAGTTCATTCAGCGCAGTGACTGGCTGGGGCCTGGCTGCGTTAGCCACACTCTGCGTCCCCTGCGCCCATGCCGGCACTGTGTCGGTCGCGGTGGCCGCCAACTTCACCGCGCCCATGCAGAAGATCGCCGCGGCCTTTGAGGCCGACACCGGCCACAAGGCCGAGCTGTCGTTCGGTGCGACGGGCAAGTTCTACGCGCAGATCACACACGGCGCGCCGTTCCAGGTGCTGCTGGCGGCCGACGACACCACGCCCGCAAGGCTCGAGCGCGAGGGCAAAGCCGTCGCCAACGCGGGCTTCACCTATGCCATCGGAACGCTGGTGCTGTGGGGCGCGCAACCGGGCTATGTGGACGCGCAGGGTGCCGTGCTCCAGACCGGAGACTTCAAACACCTGGCCATCGCCAACCCCAAGCTGGCGCCCTACGGCCTGGCCGCCGTGCAAGCCATGGACAAACTCGGCGTCGCGGCCCGGCTGCAACCGCGCCTCGTACAGGGCGAGAACATCGCGCAGACCTTTCAGTTCGTGTCCACCGGCAACGCACCGCTGGGTTTTGTGGCGCTGTCGCAGGTGATGGTGGACGGCAAGGTCGCGCAAGGATCGGCCTGGCAAGTCCCTTCCCAGTTGCACGACCCAATCCGCCAGGATGCCGCGCTGCTCCTGCCCGGCAAGGACAGCGCTGCGGCGGCAGCGCTGCTCAAATACCTGCGCGGAGACAAGGCACGCGCCATCATCAAAGGCTATGGGTATGGGTTCTGAAGGAGTGGCCGTTCAAATGCCTCAAACGCCGTTGCGCACGCTTACGGACCGTGCCCCACTGTATGGGCCGGGCACAGTGCAGGATAGCCGCGTTGAGTTGTATTCGTCGCTCAGCACGGCCCTCCGTGATCTGAACCCCGCCCGTTCATAACCCCATGCCCTTTTCCAACGCCGATCTCGCGGCCATCGGACTCACGCTGCGCCTTGCAGGCACGACCATGGTGCTGCTCCTGGTGCTGTGCACGCCGCTGGCGTGGTGGCTGGCGCACACGCCCTCGCGCTGGCGCGGGCCGGTAGCGGCGGTAGTGGCGCTGCCACTGGTGCTGCCGCCCACCGTCATCGGGTTTTACCTGCTGGTGACCCTGGGGCCCCATGGCCCGATCGGGCAGATCACCCAAGGGCTGGGGCTGGGCACGCTGCCCTTCACCTTCTGGGGACTGGTCGCAGGCTCGCTGATTTACTCGCTGCCGTTTGCGGTGCAGCCGCTGCAGCACGCGTTTGAAAGCATCGGCCAGCGGCCGCTGGAAGCTGCGGCCACGCTGGGCGCCGGCCCGCTGGACCGGTTCTTTACCGTGGCGCTGCCGCTGGCCCGGCCGGGCTTCATCACCGCGGCGATCCTGAGCTTTGCGCACACCGTGGGCGAGTTTGGCGTGGTGCTCATGCTGGGCGGCAACATCCCCGGCGTGACGCGGGTGGTGTCGGTGCAGATTTACGACCACGTCGAGGCGCTGGAATACACGCAGGCGCATTGGCTGGCCGCTGGCATGGTGGTCTTTTCGTTTGTGGTGTTGCTGGGCCTGAACCTCACGCGGCGCCGGGCGTCGATGGTGCCGTGATGCACGCAAGCCAAACCACCGCCCCCCAGATCAGCGCCCGCCTGCACCTGGCGCGCCCCGGCTTCGCGCTGGACGTGGACCTGCACCTGCCCGGGCGCGGCGTGACCGCGCTGTTCGGCCCCTCGGGCTGCGGCAAGACCACCTGCCTGCGCGCGATCGCCGGCCTCACCCGCGCCCAGCAGGCCCGTGTGGAGGTCAACGGCGAGGTCTGGCAGGACGACGCACGCCGCATCTGGCGCGCCACACACGAACGCGCCCTGGGCTATGTGTTCCAGGAGGCCAGCCTGTTCGACCACCTGACTGTGCGCGGCAACATCGCCTATGGCCTGGCGCGCACACCGCCCGCGCGGCGCCAGGTGGCGCTGGAGCAAGCGGTGGCGCTCCTGGGCATCGGCGCGTTGATGGAGCGCAAGCCTGAAGCCCTGTCGGGCGGCGAGCGCCAGCGCGTGGCGATTGCGCGTGCCCTGGCCACCAGCCCGCGCCTGCTGCTCATGGACGAGCCTTTGGCCGCGCTGGACGCACAGCGCAAGGCCGAGGTGCTGCCCTACCTGGAGACACTGCACCGCACGCTCGACATCCCCGTGCTGTACGTGAGCCACTCCATCGACGAAGTGGCGCGGCTGGCCGCCCACCTGGTGCTGATGGACGCCGGCCGCGTGCGGGCCCAGGGGCCTGCGCCAGAACTCATCGTGCGGCTCGACCTGCCCCTGGCCCATGGCAACGCGGCCGCCACGGTGATCGACGGGCAGGTCCTGCACCATGATGCGCACGACCACGTGACCACCATCGCCTTCGTCGGCGGGCAGTTGCTGCTCGTGAGCCCACGGGCGCGTGCCGCAGGGGAGCCGGTCCGCCTGCGCATACAGGCCCGCGACGTGAGCCTGGCGCTTTCGCCGCCCGCCGACAGCAGCATCCTCAACATCCTGCCCGCCACCGTGGCCGCATGGGCCGAGGACAGCCCCGGCCAGCTGATGGTGGCGCTGGACGCGGGCCCCACGCGGCTGTTGGCGCGGGTCACGCAGCGCTCGGCCACAGCGCTCGGGCTCGCGCCGGGCATGCCGGTCTACGCGCAGGTCAAGGGCGTCGCCATCGTCAACTGAGCACCTCGGAAGGCCCTGCGGCAGTCGTATGATGACCGCCTAACAAAATGAAGAGTGGGAACCAGGGTGGTACATGGATTCGATCTGGCATGACGCGGCGCAAGCGTTCGCGATAGGGTTTCCCGCGCCGCTGGCGGGCCTGCTTTTTTGGGTGGCTGCATCGCTGATGGTGCATGTGTGCCAGCGGCTGGTGGAGCACACCGCGTTCTCGGTTGACGTGTCGAGCCGGCGCGTGAGCGCATCGCACGCGGCGCTGTGCATCGGCTGCATTGCATGGGCGCTCGACGTGGTGGGCCTTTTCATGTACGGCGAACTCGCGCAGCACGCGGCGTCGCTGGAGCTGGTGCCCGCGCTCAGCGGGCTCATCATCATGGCGGTGAGCACGCGGCTCACGATTCCGACCCTGAGCACCAGCACCCGCAAGCTGCACATCACCGTCGCCGGCACCTGGCTGGCCGCGGGCATGCTGCTGGCCCACTTCACGATCACGCAAAACCAGGTGCGCAGCTTTGCGGCAGTGAACTGGGCGACCATCCTGCTCGGCATGGCCATTGCACTTGCTTTGGCCAGCCTGACCGCGATGCGCCACCGCGCCGCCAAGCTCAGCGTGCTCACGCCCCATCTGCTGCGCCGCACGTGGGAGGAAAAAGCCGTGAGCGGCGCGGCCATCCTGCTGCTGCACTGGTTGCTGGTCAACACGTTTCCGCTGGCCAGCGCCACCGCAGGCGGTAGGGCGCACAGCACCGTGCTGCTGTTCATCGTGCTGCTGTTCGGCGTGGCCCTGGCGCTGGAGCAGTTGAGCAACATGCGCCACGATGTGGATCGCCAGCATTTGCTGCGCCGCGGGTTGTCGATGATGCGGGTGTCCCACATGGCGCAGAACCCGGAGCGCGACGTACAGCTGTCCCTGGTGGCCGACCACCTGCACGACCTGCTGCAGCCCGACCGGCTGAAACTGCACTTTCAGCCCATGGTCGACTTTCGCCAGCCGGGCACGCCCTTCGAGGCCCTGCTGCGCATCGAGGACCCGGCCCTCGGGCCGCTCAACCCCGAGATCTTCTTGCTGGTGTGCGAACTCCAGGGCAAGACGGCCGAGGTCGACCGCATGATCCTGCGCAATGCGCTCGGCCACGTGGCGCATTGGCACCGCCAGGGGCTCCAGGAGATTTCGGTCAGCGTGAACGTGGCCCCCATCACGCTGCTGGAGCGTGGCTTTGCCGATTGGCTGTGCATGGAGCTGGCCGAGCACGCCCTGCCCCACCACGCGCTCAAGCTCGAGATGACCGAGCACGCGATCATCGCGCTGGGCGCGCCGCTGGTGGGCGCATTGCGAGAACTGACCGCGCTGGGCATCGCCGTGGTGATGGACGACTTCGGCACGGGCTACTCGTCCCTGGGCATGCTGGCCGACCTGCCGATTGCCGGCATCAAGTGCGACCGCCTGTTTGTGCAGCAGCTCGCCCGCGACCCGCGCCGGCAGTCGCTGCTGCGGCACATCGGGGCGCTGGCGCAGGAGTTTGGCTTGTCGGTGGTGGTGGAAGGTGTGGAGACTGCAGAAGAACTGCAGGCCGTGGCCGCGGCGGGTCTGCACGGCGTGCAGGGCTACCTGTACGGCAAACCCATGGCGGCCGATGCGGTCGCCGCGTGGACCACCCGCGAGATGCCGGCGCGGCGTGCCGCACTTGAGGCGCTGACGCTGAAAACACCGCGGCAGGTGGAGCCCGACACGGCGGTCGCGCCCGTGGCGGCTTATCCGATGGCGCTGCCCGCAGCCCTGCCACGCGCGCCCTGGGCAAACCGGGTGCCCGGGCTGCCGCGGGCCTGACCCGTTCATTGTTTCGCCCCACTTCCCCTCTTTGCTCCCCGATTTGTGAATCCCCTCACCACCCTGGTTCTCGGCGGCTACGGCAACTTTGGCGCGCGCATCTGCCGTGCGCTGGCGGGCGACCCTGCCCAGCACCATGGCATGAGCTTGCTGGTGGCCGGCCGCAATGCATCGCGTGCCCAGGCACTGGCCACCACGCTGCACCACGGGGCCCGCGGCGTGGCGCTGGACCACCAGGCCCCAGGCCTTGCGCACACGCTGCGCGAATGGGGCGTGGGCCTGGTGATCCACACCGCGGGGCCGTTCCAGGCGCAGGCCTATGCCGTAGCGCAAGCGGCGGCCGAGGCCGGCGCGCACTACATCGACCTGGCCGACGGCCGCCGTTTTGTGTGCGACTTTCCCGCGGCAGTGCACGGCGCGTTTGTGACGGCACAGCGCACGGCCATCACGGGCGCAAGCACCGTGCCCGCGCTGTCGTCCGCCGTCGTCGACCACCTGTGCGCCGGCTGGCAGCACATCGACAGCATCGATATCTGCATTGCCCCCGCCCAGCGCGCGCCGCGCGGACAGGCCACGCTGGCAGCGGTGCTGAGCTACTGCGGCGTGCCGATCCCCGTGTGGGAAGGCGGCCAATGGCAGCACCGCCGCGGCTGGGCCGAGCCGGTGCCGATCCAGTTTGAGCGCCTGCAGCCACGCCTCGCCGCGGTGTGCGATATCCCGGACCTGGAACTCTTCCCAGCGCGCTACCAGGTGCGCGATCGCGTGGTGTTTCGCGCCGCACTGGAAGTGGGTCTGGCCCAGCGCAGCTTTGCTGCCATCGCCGCCCTGCGCCACTGGGGCGTGTTGCCGCACCCCGAGCGCCTGGCCGGGCTGATGCACCGCGCAGGCGGTGTGCTGGACGTGTTGGGCACGCCACTGGGCGGCATGGTGGTGCGCGTGGCCGGAATGGATGCACACGGCACTGCACGCCGCCGCGCCTGGCACATCGCGGCCGACAACGACCACGGCCCCGAGATCCCCTGCATGGCTGCCATCCTGCTGGCGCGGCGCCTGGCGGGCGGCAGCGCCTTGCCCGTGGGCGCACACACCAGCACCAGCCTGCTCACGCTCGAATCCTTCGCGCAGGAGTTTGACAAGTGGGGCATGGTGACCGACGTGGTGGAAGAAGCATGAGCCCCCTGCCCCGGGCCACCGAACGCTTGCTGCGCTGGAGCCTGATCGCCGTCTGGCTGATCACTGCAGCCGTCAGCGTGTGGGAGCTGCACGGCCAAAGCCGCGACCTTCTGGCCGGGCTGCCAGCCGCGTGGAACACTTCCGGCGTGGCCACCGCACTCATCCTGGCGGGCGCCGCTGCCGATGCCGCCCTGGGCGTATGGATGGCCTGGCGCCCGGGCCGCGTTGCGTATGCGGCAGCACTGCTGCTCATGGCTGCGATGACGGTGCTGGCCACGGTGATCCAGCCCGACCTGTGGCTGCACCCGCTCGGCCCGCTGACCAAGAATCTGCCTATCGCCGCCATCCTGTGGGTGCTGCTGCAGGGCACACCACTCGCAGCACGCATGTCCAAGCCATGAGCCTGTACCTCACCCTCAAGTGGATCCACATCATCTCCAGCATGCTGTTGGTGGGCACTGGTCTGGGGTCGGCGTTCTACATGTTCTTCACCAACCGCAGCGGCAGCGTGCAGGCGCAGGCCGTGGTCACACGGCTGGTGGTGCGGGCGGACTGGTGGTTCACCACGCCCACAGTGTTCATTCAGCCTGCCACGGGCTTGGCCATGGCCGCCATGGTCGGCCTGCCGCTGGCCACCCCCTGGTTAGCGCTGTCACTGGGCCTGTACGTGCTGGCCGGCGCCTGCTGGCTGCCGGTGGTGTGGCTGCAGCTGCGCATGCGCGACATGGCGGCCGAGGCCGCCAGCGCGGGCGGCGCCTTGCCACCGCGGTACTGGCGGTACGCGCGCCGGTGGGAGGCGCTGGGCTACCCGGCCTTTGTGGCGATGGTGGTTGTGTTCTACCTGATGGTGAACAAGCCCGGCCTCTGGGCGTAAGCCTGCGCCGGGCAGCGGCCCGCTCAGGGTTTGCGCCACAGGTTGAAAGCAAACCGGCCCAGAAAGATGCCCACGGCCAGCAACAGGAGGGCCGGCGCAAAGATGCCGTCCCCATCGGCCTGCACGCCACCGGCCATGTAGCCCGGCATGCCTGCCGCATGCGGCGCGTAGTCGGCGTTCAAATACCACCGCGCCGTGATGATCAGCAGCCACAGTGCCGCGCCCACGCAGGCGGCGGCGCAGGCAGCAACGACCAGGGCCAAGGCCCGCATCAGGCGGGCCGCTCCACCAGGCCCATCCTTACCACGCACGCACCACCCGGCGGGCAGCAAGGCCTGCCGCAACGGTGTGGGCGCGCATCCAGCGTTGGAGCGGTCTTTGTCATGGTCTTGCGATTCCTAGAGGACACTGGGCGTTGCGGAAAAACGGGCCTGCAAGACTATCATCGTCCCCATGCTCATCGAGACCCTGGACACGGCACGCGACCTGGGTCGCCTCAAGGAAATCCTGGGCGTGATGGTGCGCCACGGTTTTGGCGACACCGTGCGCCGCCTGGGCCTGGCCGACAAGCTTGAGCGCGCCGGCCAGGCGCTGCACTGGACGCATGCGGCCGACCTGGCGCGCGTGGAGCCACCCGCCCAGGTGCGGCTGGCGCTCGAAGAGCTGGGCCCGACCTTTGTGAAGTTCGGGCAGATCCTGGCGGGCCGCGCAGACCTGTTTGGCCCGGACTGGATCGCCGAGTTCGAGAAGCTGCACAGCCAGGTGCCTGCCGTGCCCATTGATGCCCTGCGCCCGCAATTGCGCGAAGACCTGGGCGCCGAGCCCGAAGAGGTGTTCGCCTGGTTCGACCCCACCCCGCTGGCTGCGGCATCGATTGCGCAGGTGCACCGGGCTCGGCTGCATGGTGGCACCGAGGTCATCGTCAAGATCCGCCGCCCCGGCATTGCCGACACCATCCACGCCGACCTGCGCCTGCTGCACCGCCTGGCTGCGCTGGCCGAGGCCGAGCTCCCCGCCGCCAAGCCCTACCGGCCCCAGCAACTGGTGCGTGAGTTCGCACGTTCGCTGCGCCGCGAGCTCGACCTGGCGGGCGAATGCCGCCAGGCCGAACGCATTGCCATCAACATGCAGGCGCTGCCTCACATCGTGGTGCCGCGTGTGCACTGGGACTACACGCACGAGCGCATCAACGTGCAGGACTTCATCACCGGCGTGCCCGGCAATGCGCTCGACGCGCTCACGCCTGAGGCTGGTTTTCATCGCACGGTGCTTGCGCAGCGGGGCGCACAGGCGGTGCTCAAGATGATCCTGGAGGACGGCCTCTTCCACGCCGACCCGCACCCCGGCAATGTGTTCTACCAGCCGGGCGATCGCATTGCGTTCATCGATTTCGGCATGGTGGGGCGCTTGTCGCAGCGGCGGCGCGATGAACTGCTGCAGCTGCTGCTGGGCCTGGTGGAACACCAGCCCCAGTCCGTGGCCGATGTGCTGCTGGACTGGACGGGCGATGAGCACGGCATCAACCTGGGCCAGCTCGAGACCGAGATCGAAGCCTTCGTGGACCAGTACCACGGCGTTCCGCTGGCGCAGCTGAGCCTGGCCCAGATGCTGGGCGATGTCACTGCCATCCTGCGCGAACACCACCTCGCGCTGCCCGCCGACTTGGCGCTGCTGATCAAGGCTTTTGTCGCGCTGGAGGGCATGGGCCGCAGCCTGGACCCGGGCTTTCACATGGCCACGCAGGCGTTACCGCTGCTCAAGCAGGTGGCGCGCGACCGCTACCACCCGCAGGCCCTGGCCGGGCGCGCGTTGTGGGCGCTGCGGCGCACGCTTTCGACCGTAGAGCAGCTGCCCGATGACATGGCCCGGCTGCTGCGCAACGCGCGGCGTGGGCGCTTGCAGGTGGGCATTGACCTCGCGCACCTCAAGCGCGTGGGCGACCAGATCGACCGTTCAGCCAACCGGCTGGCCATGGCCATGGTGATTGCCGCGCTGATCATCGGATCGTCAATCGTGATGACGGTCAAGGGCGGGCCGACGCTGTTTGGCCTGCCGGCGTTTGGGTTCCTGGGGTTCTTTGGCGCGGTGGTCTGCGGGCTGTGGCTGGTGCGGGCCATCTGGCGCAGTTCGCACCACCGGGACGACGATTAAGAGCGGCTAACAAAACTCTTCTGGCGTCGTTGCCGCGCCTAGCCAGAACCGCTTCGCTGAGTTTTGTTGTCCGCTCTAAGGCCGCCGTCGCGTTCGCTGCTGGACTGCCTATAGGGTGAGCCCAGCCTCCGCCCGCGCCCGTGGGAGCACGCGTCGCCTGGCAACTCAGGCAGTGCTCATTTTTCAGCGTTCGGAAAGAACAGCGGCTCGCCGCCAATCCGGTAGTTGGCAATCACCTGCTGGCCCGCAGGCGACACCACCCAGTCCACAAACTTCTGCGCCTCCTGCGACTTCACATGGGGGTGTTTTGCGGGGTTCACCACCATCACTCCATACTGGTTGAAGAGTTTGGTGTCGCCCTCGACCAGCACCGCCAGGTCGGCGCGGTTCTTGAAGTTGAGCCACGTGCCGCGGTCTGCGAGCACATACGCGTTGCTCGATGACGCGATGTTGAGCGCGGGGCCCATGCCGCAGCCGCATTCCTTGTAGCCACTGCCTTTGGCGGCGTCGGCGCCGGCAAGCTTCCAGTAGCGAAGTTCGGCCGCGTGGGTGCCGCTCTTGTCGCCGCGCGAGACGAAGCTGCCATTGCCCGCCGCAAGCTTTTGCAGCGCCTGCACGATGTCCTTGCCACGCGTGCCTGCGGGGTCGCCCTTGGGGCCGATGAGGATGAAATCGTTGTACATGACCAGGTAGCGCTTCACGCCCCAGCCCTCGGCCACGAACTTCTCTTCCGCGGCCTGGTCGTGCACAAACAGCACGTCCGCGTCGCCACGGCGCGCCATGTCCAGCGCCTGGCCCGTGCCCAGCGCCACGACCTTGAGGTCGATGCCGCTTGCCTTCTTGAACTCCGGCAGCAGATGGCCAAACAGGCCGGACTGCTCGGTGGACGTCGTGGACGCCATCGTGATGCTCTGGGCGCCCGCAGCACCATTTGCTATAAAAACAATAGCTACTAGCGCTTTATAGATAAGCGCTGGCGGCCTAAAAAGCTTAAAACCCCTCATCGCCGGGCCGCCCCAAGATGAAAAGGCTGCCCCGCTGGGGGGCAGCGACCACACACAGTGGCGAGCGTGGGGGTCCGTTCTCTTCATACCAACTCTCCCTTCACAAACAAACGGGCGGCCTCGGGCAGTGGGCCGTTGAAGAAGTCGTGCACAGGCAGGTCGGCCACCAGGCGGCCGTGCTCCATGTAGACCACCCGGCTGGCCAGGCGCTTGACCTGGCCGAGGTTGTGGCTGCTGAACACCATGGTCACCGGATGGGCCGGGCCACTCGCACCGTGGCCTGCAGCGAAGTCGGCCATCAGTGCCTCGACCTCGCGCTTGGCGTGCGGGTCGAGGCTGGCGGTGGGTTCGTCGAGCAGCAGCACGTCGGGCCGCAGCGCCCAGGCCCGCGCCAGCGCCAAGCGCTGCTGCTGCCCGCCCGACAGCGTGCGCGCGTTCTGCGCAGCGATGTCCTGCAGCCCCACGCGCTGCAACGCGGTGAGCGCATCCAGCCGAGCATCACGCCAGCGCGCGCCGCGCAACCACAGGGCCAGCGCCACGTTGTTGAGGGCGCTGGTGCGCAGCATGTGGGGCCGCTGGAACAGCATGGCCTGGCGCAGGGTGGGGTCGCAGCGCAGGGCGCCGCCACCCTCACCGTTGACATCGGCGTCGGCCAGGCCATGCAGCACGCGCAGCAGTGTGCTCTTGCCGCTGCCGTTGGCGCCCACCAGGGCCACGCGTTCGCCGGGTGTTATGCGCAGGCTCACCTGGCTGAGCGCCATCACCTGGCCATAGCGCACGCTGATCCGGTGCAGCTCCACCCACGGAGCGCCATCGTTGGCGGCTTTTTGGCCTGACCTGCCTGCCAGGCCCACACCCAGGGAGAGATGCACTGCGCTCATGCCGCCACCCCCACCGGCGTGCTGGAGGCCGCACCGTCCACCCGCTCGCGCCAGCGGCGTACTGTGGCGATCACCACGTTGAGCGCCAGCACCACGGCCAGCAAAACGATGCCCAGTGCCAGGGCCAGTGGCAAGTCGCCCTTGCTCGTCTCTAGCGCAATCGCCGTGGTCATCACCCGCGTGAAGCCGTCGATGTTGCCGCCGACGATCATCACGGCGCCCACCTCAGAGATCGCGCGCCCGAACGATGCGATCAGCACCGTGAGCAGCGCATAGCGTTCGTCCCAGGCCAGCAGCAGGCTGCGCAGCAAGGTGCCCGCTCCCAGGGACCGCAGCTGCTCGCCGTGCGCGCGCTCGGCATCTTCGACCGCCTGCCGCGTGAGCGCGGTGACCACCGGCAGGACCAGAATCGTTTGCGCAAGCACCATGGCCTTGAAGCTGAACAGCCAGCCCAGCGACCCGAGCGGTCCGCTGCGCGACAGCAACAGGTACACCACCAGCCCCACCACCACCGAAGGCACGGCCAGCAGCGTGTTGAGCACCGCCAGCACCGCCCCGCGCCCCGCAAACCGCGCCACCCCCAGCCACGCGCCCAGCACCAGGCCCAGCCCGCAGGCCAACACACAGGCAGTGGCGCTGACCGACAGCGAGCGGCCCACGATGGTCCACAGGACCGGGTCGAAGGAGAGCGTAAGTTGCAGCGCTGTGCCCGCGCTTTCAGACAGAGTGGACATGGGGACCCTATTGAACTGGGCTATCGTAGGCACCCCAGCAATATCCAGCCATATGAAATCCCGTGCATAGGGTCCAACTCCACTACACGCTGAGCCGCGATGCGGGCACCGCACTTATCCGCAACCCGCTGCCCGAGTTGCTGCAGGCCGTGGCGGAGCATGGCTCCATCTCGGGTGCGGCACGGGCGCTGGGCTTGTCCTACCGCCATGTCTGGGGCGCACTCAAACGCTGGGAAGAGCAGCTTGGTGGCGAGCTCATCATCTGGGGCAAGGGCCAGTCGGCACAGCTCAGCGAGTTCGGCACCAAGCTCTTGTGGGCCGAGCGGCAGGCCCAGGCACGGCTCGCACCCCAGATCGCAGCGCTGCACGCGGACCTGGAGCGCGCATTCGCTGTCGCCTTCGACCCGCAAGCCCACGTGCTCACGCTGTATGCCAGCCACGACGACGCATTGGCCGCCCTGCGCGCGCATGCGGCCACACCGGGCCGCACGGGCGGGCTGCACCTGGACATCCGCTTCACGGGCAGTGTGGACGCAATCCGCGCTCTCAATGAGGGCCGCTGCACGCTGGCGGGTTTTCACACCGTCGAGAACGCCCAGGCCGAGTCGCTGACCGCGCGCACCTACCAGCCGCTGCTGCAGCCGGGCCTGCACAAGGTCATCGGTTTTGCGCAGCGCACGCAAGGGCTGATCGTGGCGCCAGGCAATCCGCTGCAATTGAAAAGCCTGGCCGACGTGGCCCGCACTGGGGCGCGCTTTGTGAACCGCCCCCTGGGCTCCGGCACACGGGTGCTCGTCGATGAATTGCTGGCCCAGCATTGCCTGGCCGCAGGCGCACTGGCGGGCTATGCCTCCGACGAGCCCTCACACACCGCCGTGGCGCAGGCCGTGGCCGCGGGCGCCGCTGATGTTGGCATGGGGATCGAACTGGCTGCACGTGCGCGCGGACTGGATTTTGTCCCGCTGGTGCACGAGCGCTATCACCTGGCCTGCCTCAAGGCCAGCCTGGACCAACCAGCCACCCTGGCATTGCGCACCCTGCTGCAAACGCCCGACTGGCTGGAGCAAATGGCTGAACTGCCGGGCTACACGCCACTGCGCTGTGGCGAGGTCTTGGCGATGAGCTCTGTGCTGCCGTGGTGGCGTTTTGCCAAGCCCAAGCGGCCGCCGCGTTCTGACGCTTCCTGACGGTAATAGAGGGTGGTGCCCAGGCACCCGCGGGGATGTTGCACCACATCGAGGCACCACAGGAGCGGGTTGAGGTATGGGGCGAGATTTACAGCGCAAAAACCGCATGGCGCCGCAGTTTTGACGGGGCACCCTGAGGAAAACCCCATGTCCGCGCGTCAGGCTTTCTTCAGCGCTGCGGGGGTACGATGCGCGTTACTTTCGGACACCCCGTACGACCGCGTGCCCAACAGCGCATTGGGCACGCCACCCATTTTTATACTCTAGGAGGCACCCAGTGTCAGCACTACTCAAGTTAGCCCTTGGCATGGACTGGATTTCAGGCAAGCTCAGCAAGGTTGCCACGTGGACGGTTCTTGCGGCCGCAATGATTTCTGCAGGCAATGCTTTCATTCGGTACGGTCTCGACCAGAGCTCCAACGCGTGGCTCGAGATCCAGTGGTACATGTTTGCAGCCACCGTGATGCTCGGCGCGCCCTTCGTGCTGTACATGAACGAGCACGTGCGCGTGGACATCATCTACGGCAAGCTGCGCGGCAACAAGCAGGTCTATGTCGACATTGCAGGGCTGGTGGTGTTCCTGCTGCCCGCCATGGCACTGATCGCCTACCTCAGCTGGCCGCTGTTCACCCGCGCATTTTTCTCGGGCGAGATGTCCAACAACGCTGGCGGCCTGATCCGCTGGCCCGCCATTTTGCTCATGCCGGTCGGCTTTTCGCTGATGTTCCTGCAGGGCCTGGCAGAGATCATCAAGCGCGTGGCGTACCTGCGCGGCATCCATGAGATGAACACCCACTACGAGAAACCGGTTCAGTAACCAGGCCCGCTGCGCCAACCATGAACCCGCCGTGCCGCTGAGCTGTCAAGCCACCCGCACCGCGATCTCAATTCCGGATTTTCAGGAACAACAAAATGCAAATGGAAAACTTTGCCCCGATCATGTTCGCGGGCTTGGTGGTGGTGATGCTGATCGGCTTCCCCGTCGCCTTCTCGCTGGCCGCGCTGGGGCTGGCCTCGGGCTTTTTCGCCATCGAGATGGGCTGGTTCCCGGCCGTCTTCATGGCCAACCTGCCCATCAACATCTTCGGGATTCTGAGCAACGAGCTCTTGCTGGCCATCCCGTTCTTCACCTTCATGGGCGCCATCCTCGAGAAGTGCGGCCTGGCCGAAGACATGCTCGACTCCATGGGCCAGCTCTTTGGCACCGTGCGCGGCGGCCTGGGTTACTCGGTCATCATCGTCGGCTTCATCCTCGGCGCCATCACCGGCACCGTGGCGGGCCAGGTGATCGCCATGGCGCTGATCTCGCTGCCGGTGATGATCCGCTACGGCTACAACATGCGCTACGCCACCGGCGTGCTGGCCGCCTCGGGCACCATCACGCAGCTGGTGCCGCCGTCGCTGGTGCTGATCGTGATGGCCGACCAGCTCGGCCGCTCGGTGGGTGACATGTACCGCGGCGCCTGGGGTCCTTCGATCCTGCAGGTCCTGATCTTCGCGGGCTACACCTTCATGCTGGGTGTGTTCAAGCCCCAGCATGTGCCCGGCATTCCGAAAGAAGCGCGCACCATGTCCGGCGCCAAGCTGTGGCTCAAGTGCCTGCGCGGCATCATCCCCTCGGCCCTGCTGATCTTTGCCGTGCTGGGCTCTATGGGCGGCCTGCCCGGTATCGACACCGCCATCGCGACACCGACCGAAGCCGGTGCCATGGGCGTTGTGGGCGCCATGATCCTGGCGGCCATCCACAAACGCCTGACCTGGGCGCTGATGTGGGAGGCCATGCAAGGCACCATGCGCCTGACGGCCATGGTGGTGTTCATCCTGATCGGTGCCCGCGTGTTCTCGATGGTGTTCCAGGGCGTGGACGGCGCCAAGTGGGTGGAGCATCTGCTGTCGGGCCTGCCCGGCGGCCAGATCGGCTTCCTGATCGTGGTGAACCTGTTCATCTTCTTCCTGGCGTTCTTCCTCGACTTCTTCGAGATCGCGTTCATCATCTTGCCGATGCTGGGCCCGGTGGCCGACAAGCTGGGCATTGACCTGATCTGGTTTGGCGTGCTGCTGTGCGTGAACATGCAAACGAGCTTCATGCATCCACCGTTCGGCTTTGCGCTGTTCTACCTGCGCGGTATTGCCAACACGCTGTTCAAGGAAGGGCGCATTCCCAAGCCCGTGCTCTCCAGCGACATCTACATGGGCGCGATCCCCTGGGTGATCATGCAGTTGCTGCTGGTGACCATCGTGATCTTCGTGCCGCAGACCGTGACCATGTTCCTGCCCAAGCAGGAGATCATCGACACCGACAAGGTGCAGATCGAGATTCCGGCCGACGACCTGATGCGCTCGGAAGGCACGCCCAATGCAAGCGGTGAAACTGCGGGCGAAAACCCCTTCGGCAACGCCCCTGCCGAAGCAGCGTCCGAGCCTGCCAAGTGATACCGGCAACACGTCGATGCTGAACTTCACGCCCCTGCCACCGCCCGAGCCCTTTCGCTTCAACCCCGAAGGGGGCACGGTGTCGGGCCCTGCGTTCTCACGCACGTTCCGCTTCATTGCCACGTTGATCGTGGGCGGGTGTGCGGCCTGGTTTGCCCAGCTGTGGACCCGCGGTGCCCTGGGCACGTCGGTGGGCACCGGCACGGGCTGGTTCATCGCCGGGCTGGCACTGATGGCCTGGACCTGGTGGAGCATCATGGTGAGCACCACGCGCCTGGACCCGCGCGGCCTACACCAGCGGTGGGTGTGGAACAAGGACATGCCCTACGACGACATGGCCTATGTCCGGCTGATCCGCGTTCGCGGGTTCAGCTGGCTCATTGCTCCGCGCCTGTATGTGCGCACCCTGGCGGGCAAGTTCACGGTGTTCTACGGTGCCACGCCGGCGTTGATCGGCGAGTTCGAACGCATGGGCAAGGAGCTCAGCGCGTTTCGGCAGTTCTGAGTCTTCAGCGTCTCAAGGTTTTTGCGAATGGGCGGGTACTCCGGAAGGGGTACCCGCTTTTTTCATGGCGGCTGCGTGCGTGGAGGTGGAGATCGATCTCGGGGAAGGCAGCGCTGCTGAAGCTTTGGGAGGGGCTGCCCGAGCCATTGCCTCTTCATCGCCGGCTCCCGGGCCCTGGGAGTTCGACGGTTACTTTGCCCGCGTCACGCGGTGCACGCGCCACCCCTGCACCTTCAAGTGCTACATGCGCGCCGCCGGGGTCCATGCTCACATCGCCACAGCGCATGGCAAACAGCAGGCATCCAACATGGTTCAACACAGCGCTTGAACGCACCTTCAACGCTGGGGTACGGCTTGTCGCTGCATCAACGCGCAACCGTCGCGCCCGACATTGCCCCGTGGTGTCTGTCGCGCGTTGAAGTCGCAAGGCCACATGAAGCGGCTGGGTGCAGCTCAACCACCGCCATCCGTAGCGCGAAGGTCCTGGCCTGATTCACTCACCCAAAAAATTAGTCCAAGCTCCACGCTGTCCCTGCAAAAGACACCCATAAAAAAACCGCGCCGTAGCGCGGTTTTTGCTTTGCACAGAGCCTGCGCCGCAAGGCGCAAAAGCTCAGAGCTTGACGGTTTGCATGTAGCTGTCGAAACGGCCTTCGGCCACGCGGAACCATGCCACCTGGTCGCGCTGGAAGTTGCGGAAGTCTGCGTAGATCTTCTTCCACTCGGGGCTCTTGGCATCGTTCTCGGCATACACCTCTTGGGATGCCTTGAACGAAGCGTCCAGCACGTCCTTGGTGAAAGGCAGCAGCTTGATCTTGGCGCCGATCAGCTGCTTCAATGCAACGGGGTTGCGGGCGTCGTACTTGGCCAGCATGTCCACCGCGGCATGCGACGAAGCAGCCTGGACGATGGCCTTGTTTTCGGGCGACAGTGCGTCGAATGCCTTCTGGTTGACGAAGAAGTCCACTTCAGGACCGCCTTCCCACCAGCCGGGGTAGTAGTAGTGAGGCGCCACCTTGTTGAAGCCCAGCTTCTGGTCATCGTAAGGACCGACCCACTCGGCCGCATCAATAGTGCCCTTTTCCAGCGCTTGATAAATTTCGCCGCCAGGCAGGCTCTGGGGCACCACGCCCATCTTGGTCATCACCTCGCCGACGAGGCCGCCACCCAGGCGCATCTTCAGGCCCTTGAGGTCAGCCACCGACTTGATTTCCTTGCGGTACCAGCCACCCATCTGCGTGCCGGTGTTGCCGCCTGCAAAGCTCATCATGCCGTAGCCTGCGTAGAACTCGTCCATGAGCTTGCGGCCGTTGCCGTGCATCATCCACGCGTTCATCTGGCGCGAGTTCAGGCCAAAGGGGATGGCCGAGCCCAGCGCGAACGCGGGGTTCTTGCCGTAGAAGTAGTACGGCACGGTGTGGCACATCTCCACCGAACCCTGCTGCACGCCGTCTGCCACGCCCATGGCAGGCATCAGTTCGCCGCCAGCATGCACCGAGATTTCAAATTTGCCGCCCGACATGGCCTTGACCGCGTTGGCAAACACTTCGGCACCGCCATAGATGGTGTCCAGGGGCTTGGGGAAGCTGGAAGCCAGGCGCCAGCGCACTGCGGCCTGCGCGTGAACGGCAGGCGCGACACCTGCGGCCAGTACGCCCGCGATGCCTGCGTGCTTGATGATTGAACGACGATCCATGTGCTTATCTCCGAAAACTCAATTGCAAAACTTGGCACGCTGGGCGGTTGTGCGCCCAGGCCCCAAGAACCTTGTGACCGAAATTGATTGTAGGAACATGCCCCTCCCCGTATTTGCGGGTTTTCCCGTGAAAGCCCGTCCCTGGACTGAGGGCTTCAGGGTTCTGCAAGCATCGGCGCCGACCAGTCAACAAAGCCTTTGAGTTCACAGCGCGCCAGCGCCACCGCAGACGGTTGAAACTGGCGCGCCCCCTACCAGGGCAGCCGTGCAAGGGCCGCCCCGCCGCACCGGCTGCGTCCCCCTTGCCGATGGCAAAGCCATTCCAGAGAAGGGGGAAGTCGCGAAGCGACTCAGGGGGATGCACCTATATCTTCTGTGCCGACATGAACGTGTCGTACCGCGCCTCGGCAAACCGGAACCACAGGATCTGGTCGCGCTGGAAGTTGCGCATGTCGCCGTAGATCTTTTTCCAGTCGGCGTCGATGGAATCGTTGTGCGCAAAGACTTCCATCGATGCCTTGAAGGCCGCGTCCATGACGCTTTGCGAGAACGGCAGCACCTTGGTCTTGGCAGCCACCAGTTGTTTCAAGGCCGTGGGGTTGAGCGCGTCGTACTTGGCCAGCATGTCCGCATGCGCAATGGAGGCAGCCGCCTCGATGATGAGCTTGTTGTCCGAAGACAGCCCATCAAACGCTTTCTTGTTGACGAAGAGGTCGACCTCAGGTCCGCCTTCCCACCAGCCGGGGTAGTAGTAGAACGGCGCGACCTTGTTGAACCCCAACTTCTGATCGTCATAAGGCCCCACCCATTCGGCCGCATCGATGGTGCCCTTTTGCAGGGCCTGGTAGATCTCTGCGCCCGGCAGGTTCTGCGGCACGGCGCCCAGGCGCGCCATCACGTCGCCCACCAGGCCGCTGCCCACGCGCACTTTCATCCCCTTGAAGTCGCTCGGGCTCTTGATCTCGCGCAGGTACCAGCCGCCCATCTGCGTGCCGGTGTTGCCGGCCGCAAAGCTCACCATGTTGAAGCCGGCGTAGAACTCGTCCATGAGCTTGCGGCCATTGCCGTGCAGCATCCACGCGCTCATCTGGCGGGCGTTGAAGCCGAACGGAATGGCCGATCCCAGCGCGAACGCGGGGCTCTTGCCGTAGAAGTAATAGGGCACGGTGTGGCACATCTCGACCGTGCCGCCCTGCACGCCGTCCACCACGCCAAACGCAGGCATCAGGTCACCGCCAGCGTGCACAGAGATTTCGAAGCGGCCGTTGGTCATCCCCTTGACGGCTTTAGCAAACACTTCGGCGCCGCCGTAGATGGTGTCCAGGGACTTGGGAAAACTCGACGCGAGCCGCCACCGGATGGACGCCTGTGCAAACACCGCTGGCGCTGCGCCGGCGGCCAAGACCCCCGCGATGCCTGTGTGCTTGATGAGAGAACGGCGATCCATAAAACGTGTCTCCAGAGGGGGTTGTGCCGGCCCGAATGCAGGGGAGCGCTTGACACTGCGCCCGCACCATCTTCGGCCTGTTGCCTTTTGTCGCAATTGTAGGAGGCGGGGGTGTGGGCAGCCCTCTAGGTTTTCCCGCGCTCGGCGGCGTATCGCGATGGTGCCTGAACAAACGCACCGCAGCGTCACAAGCGACAGCAACGGGCAACGGGCAACGGCACAGAAGGCTATCGGCCCCGCCTTCGATGCCGAACAAGGGCGCATCAAGCCTGGGCGCATGGCTCTGGGCGACGACATGCGCGTTTCACAGTCGCCGAGTCATTCATGCAGGCGGCATGAAAACAGCGACGGCAAGCAGCCGCGCAGCTTTGTGCGCGCCAAACAGCGGTCAGCCGCAGTCGGCCGCGATCAACTGAGCACAACGCCGCGGCGGGGCCGCAGCGAATCAGGCCGTGAGGAAACGGCGCCGGATGGATTGCTCGATGCCCGCCGCATCCAGCCCTTGCAGGGCCAGCAGCTTGGCCGGCTCGCCATGCTCGATGAACACATCGGGCAGGCCCAGTTGCAGCACGGGGCGCACGATGCCCATGGCATTGAGCGCCTCGGTCACGGCGCTGCCGGCACCACCCTGGATGGCGCCCTCCTCCAGCGTGACCAGCGCATCGTGGCGCTCGGCCACATCGCGCAGCAGGGCCTCGTCGATGGGCTTGGCCCAGCGCATGTTGACCACGGTGGCGTCAAGCGCCTCGCCCGCCTGCAAGGCCGGGTACAGCAACGTGCCAAACGCCAGGATCGCAATGCGCGGGCCTCCAGCGGCCCCATCCGCAATGCCCTGGCGCTCGCGCCGGATCTCGCCTTTGCCGAAAGGCAAGCCTTCCAGACCCGCCAGCGGCGCCACGCCCGCGCCACTGCCGCGCGGATAGCGCACGGCCACGGGGTGGTTCTGCTCATACGCGGTGGACAGCAACTGGCGGCATTCGCGCTCGTCCGCCGGGCAGGCCATGCTCATGTTGGGAATGCAGCGCACGAAGGGGATGTCATACGCCCCCGCATGCGTGGCGCCGTCGGCCCCCACCAGGCCCGCGCGGTCCAGCGCGAAAACGACGGGCAGGTTCTGCAGCGCCACATCGTGGATCAACTGGTCGTAGCCGCGCTGCAAAAACGTGGAGTAGATCGCCACCACAGGCTTGACGCCCTCGCAGGCCATGCCGGCGGCGAAGGTCACGGCATGCTGCTCGGCGATGCCAACGTCGAAATAGCGGTCGGGGAAGCGCTTTTCAAACTCGACCATGCCCGAGCCCTCACGCATGGCGGGGGTGATAGCCATCAGGCGCATGTCCTGCGCGGCTATGTCGCAAAGCCATTGGCCAAACACCTGAGTGAAGGTGGGCTTGGGTGGCGTAGCGGGCTTTGTCAGGCCCACGCTGGGGTCGAACTTGCCCGGGCCGTGGTAGGCCACAGGGTCGGCCTCGGCCAGCTTGTAGCCCTGGCCTTTTTTGGTGACCACGTGCAGGAACTGTGGGCCCTTCAGGCTCTTGATGTTTTCGAGCGTGGGGATCAGCGAGTCGAGGTCGTGCCCGTCGATCGGCCCGATGTAGTTGAAGCCAAACTTCTCGAACAGCGTGGCAGGCACGACCATGCCCTTGGCCTGCTGCTCAAAGCGCTTGGCCAGCTCCAGCAGCGGGGGCACGGGCTTGAGCACGGTCTTGCCGACGTTCTTGGCGGCCGCGTAGAACTGGCCGCTCATGAGTTGTGCCAGATAGCGGTTGAGCGCGCCCACCGGCGGGCTGATCGACATGTCGTTGTCGTTGAGCACCACCAGAAAATTGCAGTCGGCCACGCCCGCGTTGTTCAGGGCCTCGAACGCCATGCCGGCCGTCATGGCGCCGTCGCCGATGATGGCCACCGCGTGGCGGCTTTCGCCCTTGCGCTTGGCCGCCAGGGCCATGCCCAGTGCGGCTGAAATGCTGGTGCTGGAATGCGCCGTGCCGAAGGTGTCGTACGGGCTCTCGGCGCGCTGCGGAAAGCCCGAGATGCCGCCCATCTGGCGCAGCGTGTGCATGCGGTCGCGCCGGCCGGTCAGGATCTTGTGCGGGTAGGTCTGGTGGCCCACGTCCCACACCAGCCGGTCTTCAGGGGTGTTGAAGACGTGGTGCAGCGCCACGGTGAGCTCCACCGTGCCCAGGTTGGAGCTCAGGTGCCCGCCGGTCTGCGAGACGCTCTGCAACACGAACTCGCGCAGCTCGGTGGCCAGTGCCTTGAGGTCTGCACGCGAAAGCTCGCGCAGGTCTGCCGGGTCGTTGATATTCTGCAGCAGGGGGAAGTGCGTCGTGGACATTTACTATTATTTTGATAGCTAACAGTGCTTACCAATCAAGCGCTGGAGGCCAATTTCATACGAAATTTCATCGCCATGGGCGGGCGCGAAGGCAGGCGGTGCACCGGGTCCATCATTGCTCAATGGGACCGGCGCACCACCATGTCGGCCAAGGCCGCCAGGGCGCGGGTGTCGGGCAGGCCGCTCTGGGCCAGTGCGGCATGCGACTCCTGCAGCAGCTCCTGCGCGTAGGCCTGGGCGCGCGGCAGCCCCAGCAGCGACACATAGGTGGGCTTGTCGGCGGCGGCATCCTTGCCAGCCGTTTTGCCGAGGGTGGCCGAGTCGGCGACCACATCCAGGATGTCATCGACCACCTGGAACGCGAGCCCCATGGCCGCGCCGTAGGCCGACAGCGCCTGGTATGCAGGCTGCGCAGCAGCGCCGCAAACAGCACCCATGAGCACGCTGCCCTGCAGCAGTGCGCCGGTCTTGAGCCGGTGCATCTGGCGCAACTGGTCTTCGGTCAATGCTACGCCCACGCTGGCCAGGTCGATGGCCTGCCCGCCCGCCATGCCGGCCGAGCCCGCGGCACGCGCCAGCAGGCGGCACAGCGTGGCCTGCGTGGCGGGGGAAATGGCGCTGTCATCGGGCGTGAGCAGCTCGAACGCAAACGCCTGCAAAGCATCGCCCGCCAGCAGCGCCTGGGCCTCGCCAAACTGCACGTGCACGGTGGGCTTGCCACGGCGCAGCACGTCGTTGTCCATGCACGGCATGTCGTCGTGCACCAGGGAATAGGCATGGATCAGCTCGACCGCACACGCGGCCCGCAGGGCTGCTTCGGACGTTGCTGCCCGTGGGGCCTTGTCAGAGGAGGCGACGGCCGCGCTGCACACCGCCTCGTACGCAGCCAGCACCAGCAGCGGCCGCAGGCGCTTGCCGCCATCGAGCACCGCGTAGCGCATGGCGTCGCCTAGGCCGGCGGGTGCACCGTCGCCCACCCATTGCGAGAGGGCCTGCTCCACACGGGCGAGGTGGTTCTGGGTCCACGGCGCGACGTCGAGCGGCGCGAGGCTCATGACTGATTGCGGGTCTGACGGCGCGGGCACTGCACTCATTCCTGGGTCCATGGTTGGAGCTGGCCTTCGTCCAGCACCTTGATCTGGTCCTGAACGGCCTCAAGGCGCTGGCGGCAAAACGCCAGCAGCACCGCGCCGCGCTGGTAGCCGGCCAGCATCTGGTCCAGCGGCAACTGGCCCGACTCGATGCGGGCCACAAGCTGCTCCAGCTCTTCCAGCGCCGCTTCGTAGCTGGCGGGTTCGGAAGGTGGCGCGGGGGTGGCGGGGGCCTTGGGCATGGAGGGGGCGCAGAGCGCGGGTGAAAAAACCGGTCATTTTAGGCGCACCACTGCGACGCAGGGGGCCAAGGCCGCAGAATGGGCGCGCCCTTGCCGAAGCCAATCGCCAGCCGGTCCATGCCCAGGGCATCGCGGCGGTTTGATCTGCATCTAGAACGAAGCTTTTCAATACACGTAGCGGGGATGCGGGAATAACCCCACCGCCTATAATCCCATTCCCGCACACCGGCTCATGTTCCCGAGCCGGTTTCTTTTTTCTGGATGCGCTCCGGCGCACCTCCCGCACTTCCCTGTGGGGAGTCTTTAGGTCAGGTCACCCATGTCTGATTTAAGTCTTCAACTGCAGCAGGCCGCAAGCCAACTACCAGTTTCAAGCTACTTTGACGATGCGCTGTTCCAGCGCGAGCTAGCCACCATCTTCCAGCGCGGGCCCCGCTATGTGGGGCACCAACTGAGCGTGCCGAATGCGGGCGACTACTACGCACTGCCCCAGGAAGGCGAAGGCCGCGCGCTGGTGCGCAACGCCCAGGGCGGCGTCGAGCTGGTCTCCAACGTCTGCCGCCACCGCCAGGCTGTCATGCTCAAGGGTAAGGGTTCGCTGCAAGGCCAGGGCAAGGGCCATGCGGGCGGCAACATCGTGTGCCCCCTGCACCGCTGGACGTACAGCCCCCAGGGCGAACTGCTGGGCGCGCCCCACTTCTCGCACGACCCGTGCCTGAACCTGAACAACTACCCGCTGCGCGAGTGGAACGGGCTTCTGTTCGAAGACAACGGCTACGACGTGGCCGCCGACCTCGCCCAGATGGGCCCGCGCGCCGACTTGAGCTTTGACGGCTACGTGCTCGACCATGTCGAGATGCACGAGTGCAACTACAACTGGAAGACCTTCATCGAGGTCTACCTGGAGGACTACCACGTCGGCCCCTTCCACCCGGGTCTGGGCAGCTTCGTGACGTGTGACGACCTGCGCTGATGGTGGAGTGGTACCCGCACGTGCTGACCGTGTCCACGCTGCACCCCATCAGCCCGACCAAGACCATGAACATGGTGGAGTTCTACTACCCCGAAGAGATCGCGGCGTTCGAGCGCGAATTCGTCGAGGCGCAGAAGGCCGCGTACATGGAGACCTGCGTCGAGGACGATGAGATCGGCGAGCGCATGGACGCCGGCCGCAAGGCGCTGCTGGCGCGCGGCGACAATGAAGTCGGCCCCTACCAGAGCCCCATGGAAGACGGGATGCAGCACTTTCACGAGTGGTATCGCCAAGCCATGGGAAGCCCCCCCTGAGTCGCTTCGCGCCTTCCCCCCAAGGGGGGACGCCCCCAGCGCGGCGGGGCGGCCCTTGCGCGGGGACGCTGGCTCAGGCCGCGACGGTTTCGCACGACGTGGGCTCATTCCCCTTGCCGCGGTGACCGGATACCCGAACACTCGAACAGCGAGGTACGCTTGGTAATCCAGCGCGGCAGCTATTTTTACTTTCGAGACTCATTCCCCATGCAAGCCCTCTGGATGGTGTTGGCCGCGTTCCTGTTTGCCAGCATGGGCGTGTGCGTGAAGCTCGCCTCCAGCTTCTTCAACTCGGCCGAGCTGGTCTGCTACCGCGGCCTGATCGGCATGGCGATCCTGTGGTTGCTGGCCCGCTCGCAAAAGGTGAGTCTGGCCACGCAGTACCCGGGCATGCATGCGTGGCGCAGCTCGGTGGGCGTGGTGTCGCTCGGGGCCTGGTTCTACGCGATTGCCCATTTGCCCCTGGCCACGGCCATGACGCTCAACTACATGAGCAGCGTGTGGATCGCGGCCTTCCTCATCGGCGGCACGCTGCTGGCCTGGCGCCCGTCGGCCACCACCCCGCGCCCCGCACTGCAGGGCACGCTGATCGCCACCGTGCTCACCGGCTTTGTGGGCGTGGTCATGATGCTGCGCCCCAGCCTGGACGCGCACCAGGCCTTCGCCGGCATGATCGGGCTGATGTCGGGCCTGTCGGCCGCGTTTGCCTACATGCAGGTCGTGGCCCTGTCGCGGCTGGGCGAGCCCGAGTCGCGCACGGTGTTTTACTTTGCGCTGGGCTCGGCAGTGGCGGGCGGCGCCGCGCTGCTGTTCACCGGCACGTCGGTGTGGCCCGGGTGGCAGGCCCTGTGGCTGCTGCCCATCGGCGTCCTGGCGGCGGGCGGCCAGCTGTGCATGACCAAGGCGTACGCCAGCGCCAAAACGCAGCGCGGCACGCTGGTGGTGGCCAACCTGCAGTACTCGGGCATCGTGTTCGCCGCCATCTACAGCGTGGCCCTGTTCGGCGACCAGTTGCCGCCCATCGCCTGGGCGGGCATGGCGCTCATCGTGGGCAGCGGCATCGCCGCCACCATCCTGCGCGCCCGCGCCGCACCCGGTGCGCCCGCTGAAGAACATTGATACGAACTGGATGCACGGGACCGCGCGCAACTGGACACAATGGAGCCCGTTGTTTTGACATCCCACTCCGATGACCACCTCTTACACCACCCTCATTTCCGCTTCTGAACTGCAGGCCCTGATCGACGGCGGCGCGCCGCTGATGGTGTTCGACTGCAGCTTCGACCTGATGCATCCTTCGGCCGGTGCACAGCAGTACGACCAGGCCCACATCCCCGGCGCCGTCTACGCCGACCTCGACCACCACCTGAGCGCCAAGCACGGCGCGCCCGGTGCGGGCGGCACCCTGACCGCGCAAGAGGCCGACAAGCCCGCGTCCGGCGGCCGCCACCCGCTGCCCAGCCGCGAGCGATTTTCGATGTGGCTCTCCAGCGTAGGCTTTGCCAACCACATGCAGGCCGTGGTGTACGACCGCCAGGGCGCCAACTACTGCGGTCGCCTGTGGTGGATGCTCAAGTGGGCGGGCCACGATGCGGTGGCCGTGCTCGACGGCGGCCTCCAGGCCTGGCAGACGGCCGGTGGCGCGGTGGCCAGCGGTGAGGAGCCCGCGCACTTCCAGTCCAACTTCGAACTGGGCGAGCCCCTGCGCCGCCTGGCCACGGCCGACGAGGTGCTGGCCGGCCTGGGCAGCCCCGCGCAAAACGTGATCGACGCCCGTGCCGGCGCACGCTTTCGCGGTGAAGTGGAGCCGCTGGACCCGGTGGCGGGCCACATCCCCGGCGCGCTGAACCGCCCGTTTGCCGAGAACATCGGCGCGGACGGCCGCTTCAAGCCCGCCGCCACACTGCGCGCGGAGTTCGACGCCCTGCTCGCAGGCCGCGACCCGGCCACCGTGGTGCACCAGTGCGGCAGCGGCGTGAGCGCCGTGCCCAACCTGCTGGCGATGGAAGTGGCGGGCCTGGGCCCCACCGCGCTGTTTGCCGGCAGCTGGAGCGAATGGTGCTCAGACCCCGCCCGCCCGGTCGAAAAAGGCTGATTCGCGCCACAACATCCCAACGCGGCGTGTAAAACCGCAAAAAAGATGGTTTTGCAGGCGCTATCAAAACCATGAGCAGAATCGGGCAGGGTGTGCATACAGGCACAGCACCCCTGCACCAATGGAAATGCGGGACAGCGCCTGAGGTTCTTGTAAGGCAAATTCCTACACGGCCCACCGCACAACCAGACACGCGGCACATCCAAACCCCGACTTAATTTCTGATTGGGGCGGTTTCACAATCCATTTCATCGGATCACGCAAAGCCTGCAATCAGCAGGAAACGCGGACCCCGAACTGGAAAAAGGAAGCTGCCATGACCAACGAACAAATCCTCGCTGAAATCCGCGAAGCCAACCTCACTTACCTGATGCTGGCCCAGACCCTGATTCGCCAGGACAAGGCGGAAGCCGTGTTCCGCTTGGGCATGAACGAGGAGTCTGCCGATATTCTCGCTTCGCTGTCCGCAGCGCAAGTGATGAAGCTGGCCTCCCGCAACACGCTGCTGTGCAGCTTCCGCGTGGACGACAACCTGGTGTGGAGCTTGCTGACCAACCACTCGGCCAAGAAGGTGGGCAACGAAGCCACCAACACGCTGCACGCCAACATCCTGATGGCCAGCCGCGTGTCTGAAGTGCT
>SDXZ01000386.1 GCA_004210805.1 Acidovorax sp. | reverse complement strand
AAACTGCCGCGCCGCGATCATGGGCCCCACGGTGTGGGAGCTGGACGGGCCGATGCCGATCTTGAAGAGGTCGAAAACGCTGACAGACATGGTGGTGTGCGGGTGTCCGGGTAGGTCCGAGGCTGCGTGGATGCCATGCCGGGCATGGAAAGCAGCGGTGGCGCGGGTGGCGCCACCGCCGGTCTGTGTGTGAGAACAGGGTCTGAAACAACATCCTTTGTACCGCCAGCGCTCTTGGTGCTGGAGTGGGCGCGAGGCTAACTGCGCCGGGGCCGGCCGGCACACGCGCAAACCCTGAGTACCGCGGAGGCGCCCCTCCGGACGCTGTTGGGGTATCCCATCAAAATATCAAAAATGATAGCGGCTAGCGCTTTCCAGGAGCGCGGTAGCAGCTGTTTTTGATCATTTTCTGCAACACGAATCGGCCGCTGAGTGGCCGCGCTTGCCGCCCATGAATGTTTCTTACAGTCGGTTGTCGGGGGGCACCGTTCGGTCATTCAGCCCGCCAGTCTGCCTCGGTGGCGGGCCGGGCGACTACCAGGGCCATCCCCAGGTCGGCGTGCGGCGTGGCGCAGGGTGGTTGCCGCACCAGGCGCGTGCAGCCAGAGCGGCGTGCGGCCCAGGTGTGCAGCAAGTCCTCGACCGCCGGGCTGGCGGCAGATTCGCGCACAAAGACCTCGCACGACACGATCCGGTCCAGGCTGGCTCCGGCCTCGTGCACCAGGCGCTCCGTGGCGGCCAGCACCTGGGCGAAATGGCGCGGGGCATCCTGCGGGTCCGCGCCGGCCGGTGCGCCCCCTGCGATGTACGCCACGCGCACCGACAGCGCACCAGGCGTGTGCCGCACGCCGACGCACAGCGGCACGCGGACCGCGCTCTGCGGCGAGAGGTTTGCGACGGCCGTCATGCGGAAGGTGCCTGAGGCGTGGCTGCCGGCGTGCGGACCGCCGCCGCCCACATCGCCCACATCGCCCAACCCACAGGCCGTGTGCGCTGAAAAGGGCCCGAAGAACGCTGCGCGGGGCCGGGCACGGTCGGCCTGCGAGCCGGCCGCAACGGGCCCGTGCAGGCACGGCACATAATGAGTAAATCTATCCAGTCGGTCGGCGTGTTTCCATGCATGGGCCTCATCGTACGAAGCAGTGCGGCGCGCGACTATCGACAATATTTCTGCCATTCATGAATTCATCTCATGTGAGCGAGGTACGGCTGGCCGCTGTGTCCGCGTCTACCCCGGTCGCAGGCAACGCAGCACGCCGCTTGCCGCCGCTGAACATGCTGCGCGCCTTCGAGGCGGCCGGGCGGCTGCTCAGCGTGACCCACGCGGCGCGCGAGTTGAGCGTGACGCAAAGCGCCGTCAGCCACC
>SDXZ01000385.1 GCA_004210805.1 Acidovorax sp. | reverse complement strand
ACCTGGGTGTGGCCGCGCGTGCGGGCCTCTTGCAGCAAATGGTTCAGCACTTGGCGGGCAATGCCCCGGCCCCGGTGGTGGGCGCTGGTGCGCATGGACTTGAGTTCGGCATGTGCGGCATCCAGCCGCTTGAGCGCGCCGGTGCCCACCAGCACGTCTCCGCCCGCATTTGGCAGCCAGGCCGACCAGAACGCGATCTCGGGCTGGCGCAGTTGGTCCATGTCCAGGGCGTGCACGCTTTCGGGTGGCGAGGTGGCGTACATGTCCTGCAGGTGTTCCTGCATGAAGGCTTCGATGCGCGGGTCGCTCAGGTCGTCCAGGCGGATGTGCAGGTCTTGCAGCACAGCATTCACGGGCGTGGCCTCAGAACAGGAAGTAGCGCTGCGCCATGGGCAGCACGGTGGCAGGCTCGCAGGTGAGCAACTGGCCGTCGGCGCGCACGGTGTAGGTCTGGGCGTCCACTTCCATCTTCGGGGTGTAGCTGTTGTGCACCATGTCGCGCTTCTTGATGCCGCGGATGTTGTGCACGGCGGACAGCGTCTTGCGCAGGCCGAAGCGCTCGCCGATGCCGGCATGCAAGCCTGCCTGCGACACGAAGGTGAGCGACGTCTTGGCAATCGCCCCGCCGAACGCGCCGAACATCGGCCGGTAGTGCACGGGCTGCGGCGTGGGGATGGACGCGTTCGGGTCGCCCATCGCAGCCATGGCGATCATGCCGCCCTTCAGGATGAGCGCGGGTTTCACGCCGAAGAAGGCGGGCTTCCAGATCACGATGTCGGCCCATTTGCCTACTTCGAGCGAGCCCACCTCGTGGCTGATGCCGTGGGCAATGGCGGGGTTGATGGTGTATTTGGCCACGTAGCGCTTGATGCGCGTGTTGTCGTTGCGGGCCGTGTCGCCTTGCAGGCTGCCGCGCTGCACCTTCATCTTGTGCGCGGTCTGCCAGGTGCGCAGGATGACTTCGCCCACGCGGCCCATGGCCTGGCTGTCGCTGGACATCATGCTGATGGCGCCCAGGTCGTGCAGGATGTCTTCGGCGGCGATGGTCTCCTTGCGGATGCGGCTTTCGGCAAAGGCCAGGTCCTCGGCGATGCTGGCATCGAGGTGGTGGCACACCATGAGCATGTCCACATGCTCGTCCAGCGTGTTGTGCGTGTAGGGCATGGTGGGGTTGGTGGACGATGGCAGGAAGTTGTCTTCGCCCACCACGCGCAGGATGTCGGGGGCATGGCCGCCGCCCGCGCCTTCGGTGTGGAAGGCGCAGATGCCGCGCCCGCCCACCGCCGCGATGGTGTTCTCCACAAAGCCCGATTCGTTGAGCGTGTCGCTGTGGATGGCGACCTGCGTGTCGGTGGCCTCGGCCACGTC
>SDXZ01000225.1 GCA_004210805.1 Acidovorax sp. | reverse complement strand
CCCTGGTCACCCAGGTCATGAAGGCCGAGATGGCGCGCCGCGGCATGGCCGTCAACAACCATATTTGCGAGCACTTCGCGTATTCGCGCCAGGAGATCTACCACCTGGTGCGCGTGGGCAATATCAAGACCTTCGATGACCTGCTGGCCATGCACGGCAAGGGGCTCGGTTGCGACATCTGCAAGCCCGTGGCGGCCAGCGTGTTCGCTTCGTGCTGGAACGAGTTCGTGCTCAAGAAAGAACTTGCCGGCCTGCAAGACAGCAACGATTACTACCTGGGCAACATCCAGAAGGACGGCACCTACTCGGTGGTGCCGCGCATGCCCGGCGGCGAGGTCACGCCCGACGGGCTTATCGCCGTAGGCCAGGTGGCCAAGAAGTACGGCCTGTACACCAAGGTCACGGGCGGCCAGCGCGTGGACCTGTTCGGTGCGCGCGTGGAGCAACTGCCCACCATCTGGGAAGAGCTGATCGCCGCGGGCTTCGAGTCGGGCCATGCGTATGGCAAGTCGCTGCGCACGGTCAAGAGCTGCGTGGGTTCGACCTGGTGCCGCTACGGCGTGGGCGACAGCGTGGGCCTGGCGGTAGAGCTGGAGCACCGCTACAAGGGCCTGCGCTCGCCGCACAAGATCAAGTTCGGCGTGTCGGGCTGCACGCGCGAATGCGCCGAAGCGCAGGGCAAAGACATCGGCATCATCGCCACCGAAAAGGGCTGGAACCTCTACATCTGCGGCAACGGCGGCATGAAGCCGCGCCACGCCGAGCTGTTCGCGTCCGACCTGAACAAGGAAGACCTGGTGCGCATGATCGACCGGGTGCTGATGTTCTACGTGCGCACGGCCGACCGGCTGCAGCGCACCAGCACCTGGCGCGAGAACCTCGAAGGGGGCCTCGGCTACCTCACGGACGTGCTGATCAAGGACAGCCTGGGCCTGTGCGCCGAGCTCGAAGCCCAGATGCAGCACGTGGCGGACACCTACCAGTGCGAATGGAAGACCGCCGTGAACGACCCTGAAACGCGCAAGCGCTTCCGCTCGTTCGTGAACAGCGACAAGGCCGATGAAAACGTGCTGTTCGTGGAGGAGCGCGGCCAGATTCGGCCGGCGACTGCGAATGAACGCTCGCGAGTGACGGCCAAGGTCATTCCCATTGCCCAGGTGGCGTGAGATGCAACCCTGCGTCGCTTTGCCGGTCGCCAGCGTGAGGGATACCTGGCGCGGCGATCCGGGCTCAGCATTGGCTGTCGCACAGCGCAAACCCATAACTGAAAGTAGAACTCTCATGAGCGCACTTCCCATAAGCACTGAAGAAAACCTTGTCTGGACCGACATCTGCGCGGTCGAGGACATCCTGCCCAGCACTGGCGTGTGCGCCTTGGTGGCGAACCGGCATGTGGCAGTTTTCCGTGTCGGAGTGGACCGTTTTTTTGCCATCGATAATGTGGACCCCAAATCGGGCGCCAGCGTTCTCTCGCGGGGGCTGGTGGGTAACATAGGCGATCGCGTCGTTGTCGCCTCACCGCTGTACAAGAACCATTTCGACCTGCGCACCGGCGAGTGCCTGGAAATGCCCGAGCAGTCGGTGCAGGCGCACGGCGTGCGCGTCGACGGAGGCCGCATCAGCGTGGCCGTGGCCTGAACGCCCCACCATGGTGGCGCCCCCCTGTGCGCCATAACCCAGGAACATTGCATGCTTGACCCGGTTGCGCCACTGTCGGTTTCGAACCTTGTCCTCCGCTCCAAGCAGCTGGAGATCGATGCTGTTCGACATTTGGCCAGCCGCGCGGAGTTGGTGGATGTGGTCGGGCAGCTGATCCAGGGTCTGCAGCGAGAGCGCGGGGCCTCAGGTGTTTACCTGGCGTCCAAGGGGCAGCGCTTTGCAGATGTGCGCCGCAAGATGGTGGATGAGGTGGTGTTGCTGGAATCGCGACTGCGCGCGGTGTTCGCCGAGCATGTTGAACCTGCGCAGGGCGCTACGGCCAAGGCACTGTCGCTGATGGCCTGGGCACTGCTGGGCATGGAATCCCTCCCGGCGTTGCGCAGCCAGGTGGAGCAGCAGGCGATGGTGGCCCACGATTCGGTGGCGGCTTACAGCCACTTGATTGCAGGCTTGATTGAGCTGGTGTTCCATGTGGCAGACGCAGCAGGGCTGCCAAGCGTGTCGCGCTTGTTGGTGGGGTTGCTCCACCTTGTGCAAGCCCAGGAAGAAGCCGGGCAGGAGCGCGCGTTGGGTGCCTTGCTGTTTGCCTCTGGCACCAGCAGCGACGCACACCAGCAGCGCGTGCTGCACCTGATCGACGCGCAGGAACGCAGCCTGAGGGTATTTGCCGAATTTGCCGATCCTGCCTTGCGTAACCGCTGGGAGCAACAGCAGGTTGCGCCCGGTATTGCCCAACTCGAGCGTCTGCGCCGCACGCTGTGTGTCGCCCGGCCAGGTGCCGTGCTCGATAGCGACCTCAGCGATGTCTGGTTCGATGTGTGCTCTGAGCGCATCGATGCGCTGTGGCATCTGCAGGTCGATTTGGTGAAGCGCCTGCGCGACGACTGCCAGGCTCGCATTGGGGAGGCGCAGCAGGACCTGCAGGATTCCAAGGGTCTTTTGCGAGGTCTGCGCGACAACCCTCCGCAGCGCACCCATGCGGTGGACCGCTTCTTTGATATGGCGCTGGCGCCCACGGCCGTGCCCGAGCAGCCTGGCAGCGCCTATGCCGGCGAGGCGGCGTCGCTGCTGGATCTGCTGCAGACCCAGTCGGCTCGCATGGCCAGCATGGAGGCCGAGCTTGATGCGGCCCGCCGCACCCTCAACGAACGCAAGGTCATCGAACGCGCCAAGGGGGTGTTGATGGCACGTCTTGGCATGAACGAAGAAGTGGCCTTCCGCGTGCTGCAAAAGACCTCCATGGACCAGAACCGCCGTT
Organism: Acidovorax sp.; assembly: GCA_004210805.1. GTDB lineage: Bacteria > Pseudomonadota > Gammaproteobacteria > Burkholderiales > Burkholderiaceae_C > Acidovorax. The sequence continues at coordinate 3,672 of SDXZ01000225.1, read as the reverse complement.
TGCTGGACGTGGCAGAGGCAACGCTGTCTCTGCCCGACCTTGCGGTGGCTCTGCAACAGGGTTTGCGGGTCCCCAAGCTCGGGGAGTGAACCAACTTGGTGCCTCGCTGCACAAGCGCGATGCGCCTGGGCGATGCAGGCACCGAAGCGTGCTCAAAAACGGGCGTGACGTCGCCTACGGCTTCTTTACACCACGGTACAAAACTTGCTCACCCCAGCGGAGTGCCGGGCTAACGGTGGCCTGTTACTTCACCCCTGCAAACTGTGGTTTGCAGGGCCGTGGAAATCGCGCATCCAAGGATAACGGCGTCCCTGTGTCACCCCTCAGACGGGCAATACGCTGGACGCCGTTTTCCTATTTGCGCCCCCTGGCGTCGAGGGCTTGAGGGGGCTGTACTGACCGTCTCCCCAAGGAAATCCCATGGCCTATCTCGCCCCTTCCGAATTCGTGACCAAGATGGTCGATTCCGGCGAATCCAAGCTGCTCATGTCCACCCGGGACACGCTGATCCGCTCCTTCATGGCCGGTGCCATGCTGGCACTCGGTGCCGCCTTCGCCGTCACCGTCACGGTCAACACCGGCAACGCGTTGCTGGGTGCGATGCTGTTTCCGGGTTGCTTCATCCTGCTCTACCTGCTGGGTTATGACCTGCTGACAGGGGTGTTTACCTTGGCCCCGCTGGCTGTGCTTGACAAGCGCCCCGGCGCCACCTGGGCTGGCGTTTTTCGCAACTGGACCCTGGTGTTCTGCGGCAACTTCGCGGGTGCTTTCATGGTGGCGGTGTTCATGGCCATCATCTTCACCTTCGGGTTCAGCGAGGCACCCAACGCAGTCGGCGTGAAGATCGGTCATATCGGCGAGGGCCGCACGGTGGGTTACTCCGCGCACGGCGCCTCCGGGATGCTGACGCTGTTTGTCCGTGGCGTGATGTGCAACTGGATGGTGTCCACCGGCGTGGTGGCAGCCATGATGTCCACTTCGGTGTCGGGCAAGGCCATTGGCATGTGGATCCCCATCGCCCTGTTCTTTTACATGGGCTTCGAGCACAGCATCGTCAACATGTTCCTGTTCCCCTCGGGCCTGCTGCTGGGCGGCAACTTCACGATCATGGACTACCTGGTCTGGAATGAAATCCCCACGGTGATCGGCAACCTGGTCGGTGGCCTGACTTTTGTGGGTGCCATGCTGTACTCCACCCACTACAAGACCGCGCCCAAGCGCAAGGTGGCCTAAACGCCATGCGCTGCTGGACCGTGCGGTCGGCTACACCGGCCGGGATAGCGACGGCGCGCAGCCCCCTGCCTGCGTGCACGCCTGCGCTATGAGTTCCAACACCCTTGGCGTCACGCTCGGCCAGTACTCGCGGGCGGGGCACAAGGGCATCAACCAGGACTTCCACGGCGCCATGCTGCCGACGGAGCCCCTGCGCAGCACCAAAGGCATTGCCGTGGCGCTCGCAGATGGCATCGGCTCGAGTTCCGTCAGCCAGGAGGCCAGTGCCGCTGCGGTGCGCAGTTTTCTGGACGACTACTACGCCACGTCTGACGCCTGGTCGGTGCGCCGGTCGGCGCAGCGTGTGCTGGGCGCCACCAATGCCTGGCTGCATGCGCAGACCATGCGCAGTCACGCGCGCTTCGACAAGGACCGCGGTTACGTCTGCACCTTCAGCGCACTGATTCTGAAAGGACGTGAGGTCCACATCTTTCATGTGGGCGATGCGCGGATCTATCGGCTGCACCCGCAGTCGCTGGAGCCACTGACCCTGGATCACCGGGTGCACCTGTCGTCCGCGGAGTCCTTCCTGGGACGTGCATTGGGGACCGGCCCCAACGTCGAGATCGACTACAGCAGCCTGCCCGCCGAGGCTGGTGCCATCTACGTGCTGGCGACGGACGGTGCATACCTGCATTTCGACGCGGCAGCCGTGCATGACGCGCTTCGCCGGTATCCCGCCGACTGGGACGCAGCTGCTCAGGCACTGGTAGACGGCGCTCAGGCACGCGGGGCGGATGACGACATGACCGTGCAGCTGCTGCGGATCGATACATTGCCTGAAATACCGTTGCGCAATCTGCAGGCGTTGCGCAGGGATCTGGGCATAGCGCCGCTGCTCGCGCCGCGCGCTCAGTTCGAGGGCTTTCGCATCGTGCGCGAGCTGCACGCCAGCGCCCGCAGCCATGTGTACCTTGCCGTGGATGAAGAGACGGAGCAGCAGGTGGTGGTCAAGACGCCATCGACCGAGATGGCCAGCAACGCGCTGCACCTTGACCGCTTTCTGCTCGAAGAATGGGTGGCCCGGCGCGTCCAAAGCCCGCATGTGCTGCGTCCGCATATACATGAGCGGCCGAGGCGACATGTTTACGTCGCCATGGAATTCGTGGAGGGGCAAACACTGGCGCAGTGGATGATCGACCACCCTCGCCCGGACCTCGACACGGTGCGCGGCATTGTTGCGCAGGTGGGCAAGGGGCTGCAGGCGTTTCACGGCAAAGAGATGCTGCACCAGGACTTGCGGCCAGAGAACGTGATGATCGACCGCCAGGGCACGATCCGGATCATCGACTTTGGCTCCACGCGCGTCGCCGGCCTGGAAGAAAACATGCAAGAGGAGCGCGCCGACTTCATCGCTGGAACCTTGCAGTACACGGCCCCCGAGTACTTCGTGGGACAACAGGGCAGTGCGCAGTCCGACCTGTTCTCGCTGGCGGTGTTGGCCTACCAGATGCTGACCGCTCAGCTTCCCTACGGATTGCAGGTTGCGCGCATCCGCTCGGCGCGCGATCTCAAGGCATTGCGATATGTGCCGGTGCGGCATCTGCGGCCTGACATGCCGGAGTGGCTTGATAGCGTGCTCCAGAAGGCGCTAAACCCTGACCCGGCAAGGCGGCAGGAGGCGGTTTCGGAGTTTCTGTACGACCTGCATTCGCCCGGGCATCAGTTTCACCATCGGCGAGCGGTGCCCCTCGTGCAGCGCAATCCGGTGGTCTTTTGGCAGGTGCTGGCTCTGGGCTTGGGCCTGGCGGTGGTGTTGCTACTCAGTGCCCGCGTTTTTGGGGTTTGAGGAGCGCCGACCAAGCGGATTGCCGAAAACGAGGCTTGTTGCGAACGCACACTGGCATTCCAACGAAGGCCACAAACAAAAAAGCCCTGACTCTTGCGAATCAGGGCTTTCTATCTGGTGCCGGAGAGATGAATCGAACACCCGACCTTCTCATTACGAATGAGCTGCTCTACCGACTGAGCTACACCGGCGTAAGCCTCAAATTATAGCGTGGAATGGTAACTTGTCACTCGCTCTACCTCATTCTTTGAGCCCAGGATCACGCTCACGCGCTCGTGCAGCTGGGTGGGCTGGATCTCCAGGATGCGCTGCTTGCCATTGGTGGCGGCGCCGCCGGCCTGCTCCACCAGCCAGCCCATGGGGTTGGCTTCGTACATCAGGCGCAGCTTGCCGGGCTTGTTCGGCTCGCGCTTGTCCCAGGGGTACATGAAGATGCCGCCACGGGTCAGGATGCGGTGCACGTCGGCCACCATCGAGGCGATCCAGCGCATATTGAAGTCCTTGCCGCGGGGGCCGTCCTTGCCCTGCAGGCATTCGTCGATGTAGCGCTTCACGGGCTCGTCCCAGTGGCGCATGTTGCTCATGTTGATGGCGAATTCCTTGGTGTCGTC
>SDXZ01000028.1 GCA_004210805.1 Acidovorax sp. | reverse complement strand
GGCGGGGGACTGGGCGAGGGTGGCGGTGCTCATGCGGTGCACTGTAGAGGAAAGCTGCGTGCGGGAGTGTGAGTTTTATTGCAGCCGCGTGTGAAATGGCGTGCAGAAGCCATTCGCTATCAATAAGTGAGCTGTTAACGCTTATGGATCAAGCGCTGGAGGCCTATTTGGCTTGAATTCCCCCGCTGCGCAGCCCGCAGCCCGCTCACACCGGCCCGGGGCTGACCGGGCGCTGGCTGCCTTCCAGAAGCCACAGGCGTTTGCTGGCGCGCGTCATGGCGACATAGAGCATGTTGCGCTCTCGATAAGCGTCTTGCCGGGCGGCACTGCGCGGAAAGCGCCCGCGCTCTACCAAGGGCACCGCCACATAGTCGTACTCGTGCCCCTTGCAGCGCTCCACCGTCAGCAGTTGCAGGCTCGAGGCTTCCTGCTGCGTGTGCTGCTCAATGCTGGCCTGGACCATGAGCGCGAGCCGGCCCAGGAATTCGTCCACCGACAGCCCGGCGCAAATGCGGGCCAGTGCGCCGAGGCTGTCTGTGCAGTAGCGCAGCTCGTCGGGGCTGATGGGCGCCTGCGCAAAGAACTGACGCACCAGCGGGTGCCCGCACAGTTGCCCGGCGTCGGCACAGGCTTCAGGCGGCAAGGCCAACAATTGTTCGCACAGGGGCGACGCCACCGGGGCCTGGGGGCTGAAGCTGGCGCGCACCAGAAAACGGCGCATCAGGTCCTGCTTGCCGATGAGTTCTGCGGCCACGGCGCGGGTGTCGACTTCGACGGGAGAGTCTTCCGTCAGCGCCTGCATGTCGAAGGTGCCGTTGGCCAGCACATCCTGGTCGGGCTGGCTGCCGCGCCGCACGTAGCGCAGCAGGCCTTCCATTGCGCTGCTCAGGATGCCCTGCGTCAGCCGCACCCCGTCGCTGCAGCCCTGCATGGCGCCCATGATGGCGAGTACCAGGGCGATCTCGCGGCGCTGGTAGAAGCGTTTCATGCCTTTGCAGGCGTAGTGCACGCCTTCGTGGGCAAACATCCATTCGAGCAGGATCGAGTCTTCGGGCGACCGCAGCACCACGTTCAAGCACGGCGCCGTGGGGCTGCCTGGCGACTGTGATGGTTGGGGCGGCTGGTGCAGCAAGGCGTCGTGGATCGCCAGCAGTTGCCGGGCGCAGTCCTCGTCATCGGTGTAGCTGCGCTGCTCGAAGCTGGAAACCTTGGTGGGGTAGTGCGCAGAAAACGCCACGCCGAACAAGGGGTTGAGCCCCTGACAAATGGCGTTGCCGAAACGGTAGGTGGTGTTGAGGGCGACCACCTGTGTGTCTGCAGGCAGCTCTTGCCGGATGCGGGCCAGGCTGTCGCCAAAGACGGAGAACGCGCCGGGCAGGATGTGCTGGTTGAAGTCGCCCGCGCCGACAAACAGGCCATTGCCGCCCTGCACCAGCGTCCGCAGCACCCGCATGGCGGCCTCGTCCAGGTCCTGCAGTTCGTCGAACAACACCGCATCAAAGCGCCCCTGTAGCGGCGCAAAGGCCTCGCCAAAATCCAGCTCCCCGAGCTGCGTGGCGATTTCATACGTGCAGTCGCCGGGTGCGTAAAACTGCGGCTCGTTGTTCAGCCCCCTGCGCAGGCGCTCGTACTTCACCAAGAGCTGGTAGAGCCCGTAGTCGAGCTGGTGCTCGCGGCAGTAGGGCCCGGCGCCCAGCTCCGACTGGGCGATGGCGCGCAGCAGCAGCCGCTGCTTGGCCTGGGCTTCAAAGTCGATGAAGGCCTGCACGTCCAGATCGCGCGAGCGGAAGTCGCCGACTTCGCGGGCGCTGTCCAGGTCGCCGTCCAGCGCGTCGTCCTGCAGCAGCGCGGCGTGGGCCTGGCGCACCAGCAGGCTCTTGTGCAGGGGCTCGGTCACGCGCACAAGCGGGTCGCCCTGTTCCTTGAGCACGGTGGCGCACAGCTGCTCCACGGTCATGATCTGCACCTGGCGGGGAATGGTGGGGACGAGCTTTTCCAGCCGCTGAGCGATGGCTGCCAGCCCCGCATCCGAATACGCCAGCATCAGGATGCGGCTCGCGCCCTTGGTGCGGATCAGGTCCGCCGCCTTGATGGCCAGGGTGGTGGTCTTGCCCGTGCCAGCCAGGGCGTTGACCAGCACCGCGCTGGCCGTGGCGTTGAGCACCGCGTTCTGCTCCAGCGTGGGGTATCTCTTTTTGAAGTGAGCGTCTTGCGGCACGGCCATGGCGGAGTTTCAGGTGAGGAGCGGCGCTGCCTGGTGGCTGCGGCTTGCGGTGTGAATCGAAGGGGCTGGGTCGCGGCCGGGGCGGGCCATCGCCGAATCGCTATTAAAAAGATAGCTATTTGCGCTTGATGCACAAGCGCTAGGGGCCAAAAAACGTCAATGTTTGGGGCCTACACCATGGTCTTGCGCAGCCACTCGGCAAACGCCGCGCACTCCCAGCGGTCCATGGTGCCGGTGCGCCAGCACAGGTAATGGGCGTGCGGGCTGGTCGTGTCGGTGTCGAACAGCCGCACCAGCGTGCCGTTCTCCAGCCAGGGCGCACCCAGCTTCAGGCGCACCAGCGCCACACCCATGCCGGCCGCGGCGGCGTCGCACATCAGGCCGATGTCGTTGAACTGCGAGCCCTCGTTGGGCTCGGCCCTGTCCAGGGCCGTGGCGGCAAACCAGGTGCGCCAGGGTTCCAGCGGGCTGCGCAGCAGCGCCACGCCCTCCAGGTCCTCAGGCCGGTCGAACGGGCCGTGCTCGCGCACAAAGGCGGGCGAAGCCAGCGGCGTGACCACGTCGCGCGCCAGCTCCACATGCTCCACGTCAGCGTAGTGGCCGGGGCCAAAGCGCACCATGAGGTCGGCATCTTCGGCCACCACGTCCAGGAGCGGAATCGACACCTGCAGCGCCAGATCGATTTCGGGATACGTCTCTGTGAACTGGCGCAGGCGCGGGATCAGGATGGTGCGCGCGAACGTGGGCGTCACGGCCAGCTTGAGCCGCCGCCGCCCCGGCGCCGACGCCGCACCCGGAAACCGCTGCAGAGCACCCAGGCCCTCGCGCACATGGGCCAGGTACGCGCTGCCTTCGGTGGTCAGCGAAAAATCCGCCCGGCCAAACAGCCGCACGCCCAGGATCTGTTCGAGCTGCTTGACGCGGTGGCTCACGGCGCTGGGCGTGACGCACAGCTCCTCGGCGGTCTGCGTCACGCTGCGCAGACGGGCCAGGGCTTCGAACGTCAGCAGGCACTGGATCGGCGGGATGCGCCGCGCTGCGCTGCTGAGGAAGGACGAAGGGGCTGCGGTGGCCATCTGCGGACGGAACGAACGGCTACCGGAAGACGACCGTCTTGTGCCCGTTCAGGATCACACGGTGCTCGCTGTGCCACTTCACGGCGCGGGCCAGCACCAGGCTTTCGGTGTCGCGGCCGCGGGCGGTCAGGTCTTCCACCGTGTCGGTGTGGTCCGCGCGGGCCACGTCCTGTTCGATGATCGGGCCTTCGTCCAGGTCGGCCGTCACGTAGTGGGCCGTGGCGCCGATGAGCTTCACGCCGCGGTCGTGCGCCTGGTAGTACGGCTTGGCGCCCTTGAAGCTGGGCAAAAAGCTGTGGTGGATGTTGATTGCGCGGCCCGCCAGTTTTTGGCACAGGTCCTGCGAAAGCACCTGCATGTAGCGCGCCAGCACCACCAGTTCGGCCCCCTCGGCCTCGATGATCTCGAACTGCTTGGCCTCGGCCTGTGGCTTGGTGGCAGCGGTGACCGGGATGTGGTGGAACGGCACGTTGTAGCTGGCTGCCAGCTGATAGAAGTCGCGGTGGTTGCTGACGATCGCGCGGATGTCGATGGGCAGCAGGCCGCTCTTCCAGCGGAACAGCAGGTCGTTCAGGCAATGGCCTTCCTTGCTGACCAGGAGCACCGTCTTCATCGGCGCCGCCGTGGCGTGCAGCCTCCAGCGCATGGCGTAGGGCTCTGCAAAGCTGGCCAGGCGGGTCTTGAGGGTGGCGTGGTCATGCTGGTCGCAGGCGAACTGCACGCGCATGAAGAACAGGCCGGTGTCGTGGTCGTTGTACTGCGCGGCTTCTTCGATGTTGCCGCCGTGCTCCAGCAGAAACCCGGACACGGCATGCACCAGCCCCAGGCGGTCGGGGCAGGACAGGGTAAGGATGTAGGCGTTGGTGGTCGTCATAGCTGCGCGATTGTCGCAGCATGGCCTGCGCGGCTGCTGAACAGGGGGATCGAAGGTTGCCGGGCTGCGCACGGCGCAAAGCCTGGCGGACGGGTTGCTGCTGGGCTGGGTGTTCGAGGGTCGGGTGGTGCGCGCGATGGTGTCCATGTTGGCCATGGCAGCGTAAGCCTCGCCCCAACATCCCCCCGCAAAGAGGGTGTGAACCGATCTAGCCGCCTGAACGTGCCCCCTGGCCCCACTGCTGGCGCAGTTCCGCGCAGTGGTCCTTGGCGGGCAGGGCAAGGGTGGCAATCACGGCATCTGCTTCGGTATTGATAGCTGATAGCGCTTGTCCCACCTGCGCCAGGGCCACTTTTGACTTGAAATCGGCCGGCCAGTGCGTCGGGACGCCCATGCTGCGCTGCACGTGGCCGCCGCCGGCGATCAGCAGCACGGTCTGGCCGCTCTTGCGCGCTGCTTGTGCGGTGCGGGCCAGGCTGGCGTCGCGCGCGATCTGGATGCGGGCCATGGGCGCGATCTGCGGTTCGGGCAGCAGGCCGCAGTGGCCTTCGCGCAGCGCTTCGTATTGCCGCTCCAGCGCGGGCGCGGGCAGGTGCTGGTCCCATCGGGTGTCCGCCATCGCGGCACGCATATTGGCGCGGGGCAGGTTGCCGCCCAGCACGGGCACACCGGCAGCTACCGCGGCCATGACCACCGGGCCGTACGCCTTCCAGGGCCAGGCCGCGTCTTTCCACTGCAGGGCCGCCTGCGCCTGGGTTTCAGTGGCGTCGCGCGGCAGGCCGGCGGTGCCGTGCCCTTGCTCGGCCATTTCCATCACCACGGCGGCCAGCTGGCCCCGGGCGGCGAGCCACAACACGGTGTCACGCTGCAGGCGCTGGTGCTCGGGCGCGTCGTGCTGTTCGCCCAGCAGCAGCACGTCGGTGGGCAACAGGGCCGCCAGGCGCGCGGGCCAGGCGTCGGAGGGCACCGCAGCCTTGGGGCCGGCGCCAGCGCAGGCGGTGAGCATGACCACAGCGGCCAGCGCCGCACAGGCCCACACTCGGTGGTGTGTGGGGCAGGGGTATGGGGGGCGGTGCGCTGGGGTGTCGTCGCCGGAAGACCTGGCGGTAATGCGGAGCGTTGGGTGCATGGCCGGGATGCTACGCGGCCTCCGGCCCGCTGGCGCGGCGGGGCCATCGGCAGCCGAAGGGGATAACCACGCCTTGATGCAGGTCAAGGGAGTGCAGCGACCCGAGGCCTAAACTGGTCCGATGCGCACCCACCCCACGTTGACGACCAAGCTCCTGGCCCTGGGTGCGGGGTTCCTTGTGGTGGCGCTGGTGTCCATCAGCCTCACGCTGTGGGTGACATGGAAGCTCGAGGGCGGCGCCGCCGCCGTCAACGAGGCCGGCCGCCTGCGCATGAACATGCTGCGCATGGTGCTGGTGCTGCAGACCGAACCCCAGGAGGCGGTGCGTGACCGAGTGCTTCAGTTCGACGCCAGCCTCGACCTGTTGCGCACGGGCGACCCTTCGCGCCCCCTGTTCGTGCCCTGGAGCGATGAGACCAGCGCCCGTTTTGAGGCCATTCGCAGCCAGTGGGCGCAGGCCCGTAGCGACTGGGTGGTTGCGCCCCCGCCCAGCCGTGCGCAGACCCTGGCACAGGCCGACGCATTTGTGCAGGAAGTCGATGGCTTTGTGGACGCCATCGAGATTCAGATCGCCGGCTGGACCGCAGCGCTGCACCTGTTCCAGTTGTTCATGATGGCCGTGGCCATCGTGGCGGCCATGACCTTCATGGCCGTGAGCTACCTGCTGGTCATCAACCCCGTGGCCCGGCTGCAGCAGGCCCAGACACGCCTGCGCCAGGGCGAACTGGGAACGCGGCTGCCTGTCGAAACAGACGACGAGTTCGGCCAGCTCTCGGCGGGCTTCAACCTCATGGCGCATGCGCTGCAGGCGTCCCATGACGGACTGGAGCACAAGGTGCGCGAGAAGACGGCCAGCATCGCGGTGCAGAACCAGCGCCTTGCCGCGTTGTACGAGGTGAGCGCGCTGGCCTCCACCGCCGGTAGCCTGGAGCTGCTGGCCCAGGGCTTTGTGCGGCAGATCCGCCGCGTGGCGGGGGCCGACGCCGCCGCCGTGCGCTGGTCCAACGAGGCCAACGAACGCTATGTGCTGCTGGCAGCAGACGGCCTGCCCCGCAGCATGGCCGAGGGCGAGCACTGCCTGCACACCGGCAGCTGCCTGTGTGGCCAGGCCCAGGCCCAGGCCCGCACGCGGGTCATCCCCATCACGCCGTCCACCCAGCTGGCCCTGCCCCACTGCCGCGAGGCGGGTTTTGAAACCATGGTGACCATTCCGGTGCAGATGCAGCAGCGCGTGCTGGGCGAAGTGGACCTGTTCTTTCGCTCGCCGGTGGAGATGAACGACGAGTTGCGCGAGCTGCTCGAAGCCATGACGCGCCACCTGGCCAGCGCCATGGAAGGGCTGCGCGCCACCGCGCTCGAGCGCGAGGCGGCGGTGGCGCAAGAGCGCAGCATGCTGGCGCGGGAGTTGCACGACTCCATTGCGCAATCCCTGGCTTTCCTCAAGATCCAGACGCAGCTGCTGCGCGATGCCGTGGCGCGGGGCGACACGGTCAAGCGCGACCGCAGCATGGGCGAGCTGGAAGAGGGCGTGCGCGAGTGTTATGCCGACGTGCGCGAGCTGCTGGTGCACTTTCGCACCCGCACCAGCGATGAGGACATCGAATCTGCACTGCGCGCCACCTTGTCCAAGTTTGAACACCAGACCGGCATGGCCACCACGCTCAGCATGGAGGGCCATGGCCTGCCGCTGCCTTCGGACCTGCAGATCCAAGTGCTGCACATGGTGCAGGAGGCGCTGTCGAACGTGCGCAAGCACGCCGGTGCCACGCGGGTGGACCTGCGCATGCACCGCCACCCGCGCTGGCGTTTTGAGGTGCAGGACAACGGTCGCGGCTTTGACGTGGCCACCGTGCCGCCCGATTCGCTGCATGTGGGCCTGGGCATCATGCGCGAGCGGGCCCAGCGCGTGGGCGCGGTGCTGCAGGTGGAGTCCTCGCCCGGCCAGGGCACCCGCGTGTGCATCGAGCTGCCCACGGTGAACGCCGCGAGCACGCCGGTTGTGCCATCTTCCGGTGATATGGTGGCGGGTCGCGCCCCCGGCAGTGCCGGTACCGACACCGTCTTTGCACCCCCGGCTGTTGCGGCCAGGGTGCCCACGCCCACGACATGACAACAAGCACCCATCTTTCCGTTTCTCCGCCCCCCGTTGCCGATCCGGATGCCGGTCAGCAGCCCCCGGTCACGCTGCTGGTGGTGGACGACCACACGCTGTTCCGTCGCGGGCTGATCGCGCTGCTGGGCCAGGATGCCGGCCTGCAGGTGGTGGGCGAGGCGGGAGACGCTGCCGAGGCCCTGCGCCTGGCGCCGCAACTGCAGCCCCAGGTGATCCTCATGGACAACCACCTGCCCGGCGTGATGGGTGTGGATGCCATCCGGGGCCTGCGCGAAGTGGCGCCCGCGTCGCGCGTGCTCATGCTCACCGTGAGCGAGGATGCCCAGGACCTGGCGGCGGCGCTGCGCAACGGCGCACAGGGCTACCTGCTCAAGACGATCGATGGCGACCTGCTGGCCGAGGCCATCCACCGCGCAGTGCGCGGTGAGCCCGTGGTGAGCCCGGAGCTCATGGGCAAGCTGGTGGCGGCATTCCAGTCGCAGGGCGCGCCGCCGGCCGCAGAGCTGTCGGCCGTGCCAGCACCGTTGCCGGCGCAGGCCGATGTGGCCAGCACTGTGCCGCCGCTGCCGCCGCTGTCGCCGCGCGAGGAAGACGTGCTGCGCGAGATCGCCCGCGGTGCGAGCAACAAGGAAATCGCGCGCACGCTGGACATCGCCGAAACCACGGTGAAGATCCACGTGCAGCACATCCTGCGCAAGCTGGGGTTGTCTTCGCGCGTGCAGGCGGCCGTGTTTGCGTCAGACCGCCAGCGCGCGGAGTAACCCCTGCGACGGCCGCGCTCAGCGGCAAAAATCCGTTTGCTATAAAAATAGTAGCTGAAAGTGCTTGAATATCAAGCGCTAGCGGTTATTTTTGCTTGAATTTTCTCTCGCGGGTGCCGCCTTACACAGCGCCAGGTCGGCGCCGGGCGAGTGCGGCCGCCTTGGAGCCCCTCCAGCCGCGCCATCTGCGAGCCCGCTCCCACCTGCGCCCTTCTGCGCGCCATACCCACCCGCTTTTCGCTGCGGCGTGCCGACCTAGTTCTTTAGAACGATGCGCGGGCACTGCGCGCACCCCTGTCCCTACTCCTTCTGCCGCGGCCCAGGTGTGCTTGCGAAGGATGTTCAGCGCGGGCCTCAAAACCGACCATTGGCCATACCCCCAAAGACAAGAAGAGAAGAGGAACCCCGCGCAATGGCTCCCACAACCCTGCCCACGGGCGACAGCCCACAGCGCACCCGCCAGGCCTGGTCGGTGCTGATCGTCAGCACGTTCGCCTTCACCGTCTGCTTCATGGTCTGGATGATGTTTGGCGTCATCGGCATCCCCATCAAGAAGATGCTCGACCTGAACTCCACGCAGTTCGGGCTGCTCATGTCTATGCCCGTGCTCACGGGATCGCTGGTGCGGGTGCCGCTCGGCATCTGGACCGACCGCTTTGGCGGCCGCATCGTGATGACCGCCGTGATGGCCACCACCGTGCCCGCCATCTGGATGATGAGCTACGCCACCGCGTACTGGCACTTTCTCACCATCGGCCTGTTCGTGGGCCTGGCCGGGGGCTCGTTCTCGGTGGGCACGCCGTATGTGGCGCGCTGGTTTCCCAAGGCCCGCCAGGGCACTGCCATGGGCGTGTACGGCGCGGGCAACTCGGGCGCGGCGGTCAACAAGTTTGTCGCGCCGGTGCTGCTCGTCGCGTTTGGCTGGGCCATGGTGCCGCAGGTGTACGCGGCCATCATGCTGGGCACGGTGGTGCTGTTCTGGCTCTTCAGCTACAGCGACCCGGCCCACCTGGTGCCCAGCAATGTCAAGTTCACCGATCAGCTCAAGGCATTGAAGGACCCCAAGGTCCTCAAGTACTGCCAGTACTACAGCATTGTGTTCGGCGGCTATGTGGCGCTGTCGCTGTGGATGGTGCAGTACTACGTGGGCGAATACGGCCTCGATATTCGCGTGGCGGCGCTGCTCGCGGCCTGTTTCTCGCTGCCAGGGGGCGTGTTGCGCGCCATCGGTGGCGTGCTGTCTGACAAGTACGGCGCGCACAGCGTGACCTGGTGGGTGATGTGGGTGAGCTGGATTTGCCTGTTCCTGCTGTCTTACCCGCAGACCGACTTCACCGTGCTCACCGTCAACGGCGCCAAGACCTTCCACGTCGGCCTGAACGTGTATGTGTTCACCGGCCTCATGTTCCTGCTGGGCATCTGCTGGGCTTTCGGCAAGGCCAGCGTCTTCAAATACATCAGCGACGACTACCCGCAGAACATCGGCGCCATCAGCGGCATCGTCGGCCTGGCCGGGGGCATGGGCGGCTTCGTCCTCCCCATCCTGTTCGGCGCGTTGATGGACCTCACTGGCGTGCGCTCAAGCGCTTTCATGCTGATGTACGGCGTGGTGTGGGTCTCGCTCATCTGGATGTACTTCACCGAAGTACGCCGCACCGATCTTCTGGCCGACCAGGCCACACCGGCCGCCGCAGGCCGCTGAAACCGTCCCTTCTTTCAAGGAATCACCGATGTCTGCCACCCCCACCCGCGGGCGCCAGGGGCGCCTGCTCACCCTCTGGACGCCCGAGGACAAATCGTTCTGGGAGCGGGAAGGCGAAGCCGTCGCCAAGCTCAACCTCTGGATCTCGGTGCCCGCACTGTTCCTGGCTTTTGCCATCTGGCAGGTCTGGAGCGTGGTCGCCGTGAGCCTGCCCGGCCTGGGCTTCAAGTATTCGAGCAACCAGCTGTTCTGGCTGGCAGCAGCACCGGCACTCAGCGGCGCCACGCTGCGGATCTTTTACTCGTTCATGGTGCCGATGTTCGGTGGCCGACGCTGGACCGCGATTTCCACCGCATCGCTTTTGATCCCGGCGCTGGGCATTGGCTATGCGGTGCAGGACAACACCACCAGCTACCCGACGATGCTGATCCTGGCGCTGCTGTGCGGGTTTGGCGGCGGCAACTTCAGCTCCAGCATGGCCAACATCAGCTTTTTCTTTCCGAAAGAGCGCAAGGGTTCGGCGCTGGGCGTGAACGCGGGCCTGGGCAATCTGGGTGTGTCGGTGGTTCAGTTTCTGAGCCCGCTGGTGGTGACTGCGGGCATCTTTGGCATCTTCGGCGGCGAAGGCCAAACGATTGTCAAGAACGGCAACAGCATGCAGGTGTGGACGCAGAACGCTGCATTCATCTGGGTGCCTTGGATTGTGCTGGCGTCGCTGGCCGCCTGGTTCGGAATGCACGACATTGCGGATGCAAAGGCGTCCTTTGCCAGCCAGGCCGCCATCTTCCGGCGCAAGCACAACTGGCTGATGTGCACGCTGTACCTGGGGACTTTCGGTTCGTTCATCGGGTATGCCGCCGGGTTTCCGCTGCTGATCAAAAGCCAGTTCCCCGACATCAACCCTCTCGCTTATGCGTGGCTGGGCCCGCTGGTGGGCGCCGTGGTGCGGCCCTTCGGTGGATGGCTGGCAGACAAGGTGGGCGGCGCACGCGTCACGTTGTGGAACTTCATCGTCATGGCGATTGCAGTGGTCGGCGTGATCCAGTTCCTGCCGCAGGCAGGCGCGGGCGGCAACTTTGCCGGTTTCTTTGTCTGCTTTCTGGTGCTGTTCCTGACCACCGGCATCGGTAACGGTTCGACCTTCAGCATGATCCCGGTCATCTTTCTTACCGAAGCCATGCGGGGTGTGGATGTCAACGCGCCGGGTGCCCTGGCCCATGCTCAAAAGGAAGGCAACACCTTGGCTGCGGCCACGCTGGGCTTTACGGCAGCGTTTGCAGCCTACGGCGGATTTTTCATCCCCAAGAGCTATGGCAGCTCGATTGCGCTGACCGGCGGACCCGAGTTTGCGCTCTGGACCTTCGCAGTTTTCTATGTGCTGTGCATCGGGCTGACCTGGTGGTACTACGCACGAAAAAACGCTGAGATGCCTTGCTGAGCAAGCGCGCTATGCGCACCACTGCCTTCACGCCCCTCACGACTCTCAAGACCCGAAAAAGGAGCCCCCGATGAGCCATTTTCTTGATCGCCTGAACTACTTTTCCAACCCGCGCGAACCGTTTTCTGGCGACCATGGTGTCACCACCGCCGAAGACCGCACCTGGGAAGACGCGTACCGAAACCGCTGGGCGCACGACAAGATCGTGCGCAGCACACACGGCGTGAATTGCACGGGTTCGTGCTCGTGGAAGATCTATGTCAAGGGCGGCATCGTCACCTGGGAAACCCAGCAGACCGACTACCCGCGCACCCGTTGGGACATGCCCAACCACGAGCCGCGTGGCTGCTCGCGCGGTGCCAGCTACAGCTGGTACCTCTACAGCGCCAACCGGGTCAAGTACCCGATGATCCGCGCCCGGTTGCTCAAACACTGGCGCGAGGCGCGCCTGACGCTGGCGCCTGTCGAGGCCTGGGCGGCCGTGGTGCAGGACGAGGCCAAGCGGCGCGACTACCAGAGCGTGCGCGGCCTGGGTGGCATGGTGCGCTCGACCTGGGACGAGGTGAACGAGCTGATCGCGGCTGCCAACATCTACACCATCCAGCAGCACGGCGCGGACCGGATCATTGGCTTCTCGCCGATCCCGGCGATGTCGATGATCAGCTACGCCGCCGGCTCGCGCTACATGTCGCTGATCGGCGGCGTGAACATGAGCTTCTACGACTGGTACTGCGACCTGCCGCCCTCCAGCCCGCAGGTCTGGGGCGAGCAGACCGACGTGCCCGAGTCGGCCGATTGGTACAACTCGGGCTTCATCATTGCCTGGGGCTCCAACGTGCCGCAGACGCGCACGCCAGACGCGCATTTCTTCACCGAGGTGCGCTACAAGGGCACCAAGACGGTGGCCATCACGCCCGACTATTCCGAAGTCGCCAAGCTGTCCGACCTGTGGCTGCATCCCAAGCAAGGCACCGACGCAGCCGTCGCCATGGCGATGGGCCATGTGATCCTGAAAGACTTCTACTTTGGCGGCAACGGCCAGCCGCGGTCGGCCTACTTTGACGACTACGCGCGCCGCTACACCGACCTGCCGATGCTGGTGATGCTGAAAGAGCATCGGCTTGAAAACGGCAGCACCTGCCTGGTCCCCGACCGCTATGTGCGGGCCAGCGACTTTGCCGACCAGATGGGCCAGGACAACAACCCTGACTGGAAGACCGTGGCGCTGGACGCGAGCGGCGACGTGGTGGTGCCGCAGGGCGCCATCGGTTTCCGCTGGGGGCCGGACGGCCGCGCCGACACCGGCCAGTGGAACCTGGAAGCCAAGGAAGCGCGGGATGGCAAGGCCGTCTCGCTCAAGCTGTCGGTCATGGAAGGCGAGGGTGGCGTGGAGAACGCGGCCACCGCCAGCGTCAAGGTGGGCTTTCCGTACTTTGGCGGCATCCACCACGAGCACTTTCCCAATAACGAGCAGGGCGATGTGCTGGTGCGCACCGTGCCAGTGCAGCGCATCACCATCGGCAGCGGCGAGGTGCTGGTGTCCACCGTGTTTGACCTGCAGGTGGCGCAGTACGGCATTGCCCGTGGCCTGGCCGGCGAGCTGGCCGCGACCGGCTTTGACGACAACACGCCCTACACCCCCGCGTGGCAGGAGCAGATCACCGGGGTGCCACGGGACCAGATCATCACCGTGGCGCGGCAGTTTGCCGAGAACGCGCACAAGACCGAAGGCCGCTCGATGGTCATCATCGGCGCGGGCATGAACCACTGGTACCACAGTGACATGAACTACCGCGGCGTCATCAACATGCTGATGATGTGCGGCTGCATTGGCAAGAGCGGCGGCGGGTGGTCGCACTACGTAGGCCAGGAGAAACTGCGCCCGCAGACCGGCTGGACGCCGCTGGCCTTTGCGCTGGACTGGATCCGCCCACCACGGCAGATGAACTCGACCAGCTTTTTCTATGCCCACACCAACCAGTGGCGCTATGAAAAGCTGGGCGTGGACGAAGTGCTCTCGCCCCTGGCCGACAAGAGCCGCTACACCGGCAGCATGATCGACTACAACGTGCGCGCCGAGCGCATGGGCTGGCTGCCGAGCGCGCCGCAGTTGCAGACGCACCCGATGCAGGTGGTGAAAGACGCGCAGGCGGCGGGCCTGGACCCCAAAGACTACGTGGTGCAGTCGCTGAAGGACGGCTCGCTCAAGCTGAGCTGCGAAGACCCTGACCACCCCGCCAACTGGCCACGCAACATGTTTGTCTGGCGCTCCAACATCATTGGTTCGTCGGGCAAGGGGCACGAGTATTTCTTGAAGCACCTGCTCGGCACCGACAACGGTGTGCAGGGCAAGGACCTGGGGCCCGAGGACGGCAAGCCCGAAGAAGTGGTGTGGCACGCGAAGGCGCCCGAGGGCAAGCTGGACTTGCTGGTGACGCTCGACTTCCGCATGAGCACCACCTGCCTGTACTCCGACATCGTGTTGCCGACCGCGACCTGGTACGAGAAGAACGACCTCAACACCAGCGACATGCACCCTTTTATCCACCCGCTGTCCACGGCGGTGGACCCGGTGTGGCAATCCAAAAGTGACTGGGAAATCTACAAAGGTTTTGCCAAGCGCTTCAGCGAGCTGTGCGAAGGCCACCTGGGTGTGGAAAAGGAAATGGTGCTTACGCCCATGCAGCACGACTCGCCCGGCGAGCTGGCGCAGCCTTTTGACGTGAAGGACTGGAAGCGCGGCGAATGCGATCTGGTTCCGGGCAAGACCGCCCCGCAGATGCAGGTCATCGAGCGCGACTACCCGAACGTCTACAAACGCTTTACCGCTGTCGGGCCGCTGCTCAACAAGATCGGCAATGGCGGCAAAGGCATTGCGTGGGACACCAAGACCGAAGTGACGCAACTGGGCCAGTTGAGCGGCGTGGTGACCGAACCCGGCGTCACGCTGGGCATGCCGCGCATCCTGAGCGACATTGACGCTTGCGAAATGGTGCTGCAGCTGGCGCCAGAGACCAACGGCCATGTGGCGGTGAAGGCCTGGGCAGCGCTGGGCAAGCAGACCGGGCGCGATCACAGACACCTGGCGCTGCACCGCGAGGACGAGAAGATTCGCTTTCGCGACATCCAGGCGCAGCCCCGCAAGATCATCAGCTCGCCCACGTGGAGCGGCATTGAGTCGGAGACCGTGTCGTACAACGCCGGCTACACCAACGTGCACGAGTACATACCGTGGCGCACGTTGACCGGCCGCCAGCAGTTCTACCAGGACCACCCGTGGATGATTGCCTTTGGTGAGGGCTTTGCCAGCTACCGTCCGCCGGTAAACCTGAAAGCCACAGCAGGCGTGCACAACATCCGCAGCAACGGCAACAGCGAGATCCTGCTGAACTTCATCACGCCGCACCAGAAGTGGGGCATCCACTCGACCTACACCGACAACCTGATCATGCTCACGCTCAGCCGTGGCGGGCCGATCATCTGGCTGAGCGAGGACGACGCCAAAACCATCGGCGTGGAAGACAACGACTGGATCGAGGCCTACAACGTCAATGGCGCCATCGCAGCGCGGGCGGTCGTCAGCCAGCGCGTCAAGCCGGGCATGGTGATCATGTACCACGCGCAGGAAAAGATCGTGAACACCCCGGGCTCGGAAATCACCGGCACACGCGGCGGTATCCACAACTCGGTCACGCGCATCGTGCTCAAGCCCACCCACATGATTGGTGGCTACGCACAACTCTCCTACGGCTTCAACTACTACGGAACCATTGGCACCAACCGCGATGAGTTCGTCGTGGTGCGCAAGATGGACAAGGTGGACTGGCTGGACACCCCACGCGATGACGACCGCGCCTTTGCGGTGCAACAACAGGGAGAGTCGGCATGAGAGTACGCGCGCAAATCGGCATGGTGCTGAATCTGGACAAGTGCATCGGCTGCCACACTTGTTCGGTCACCTGCAAGAACGTCTGGACCAGCCGCCCCGGCATGGAATACGCCTGGTTCAACAACGTCGAGACCAAGCCCGGCATCGGCTACCCCAAGGAATGGGAAAACCAGGACAAGTGGAACGGCGGCTGGGTGCGCCGCGCCGACGGCTCCATCGTGCCCCGCCAGGGGGGCAAGTGGTCGATGCTGATGAAGCTGTTCGCCAACCCGAACATGCCTCAGATCGACGACTACTACGAACCCTTCACCTTCGACTACGACCACCTGCAGTCGGCGCCCGAGATGAAGGCCACGCCGACTGCCCGCCCGCGCAGCCTGATCACCGGCAAGCGCATGGAGAAAATCGAGTGGGGTCCGAACTGGGAAGAAATCCTGGGCGGTGAATTTGCAAAGCGCAGCAAGGACGCCAACCTCGACAGCTTCGACCAGGTGCAAAAGGACATAGTGGGGCAGTTCGAGAACACCTTCATGATGTACCTGCCGCGCTTGTGCGAGCACTGCCTGAACCCGGCGTGCGTGGCATCGTGCCCGTCGGGCTCGATCTACAAGCGCGAGGAAGACGGCATCGTCCTGATCGACCAGGACAAATGCCGCGGCTGGCGCATGTGCGTCTCGGGCTGCCCATACAAGAAGATTTACTACAACTGGAAGAGCGGCAAGGCCGAGAAGTGCACCTTCTGCTACCCGCGCATCGAAGCCGGCCAGCCGACCGTGTGCAGCGAAACCTGCGTGGGCCGCATCCGCTACCTGGGCGTTGTGCTGTATGACGCCGACCGCATCCAGGAAGCGGCCAGCGTGCCCGATGACAAGGACCTGTACCAGGCGCAGCTGGACATCTTCCTCGACCCCTACGACCCCGAAGTGATTGCGCAGGCGCGCCGCGACGGCATTCCTGAAGCCTGGCTGGAAGGCGCGCGCAGGAGCCCGGTCTACAAGATGGCGGTGGACTGGAAGGTGGCGCTGCCGCTGCACCCCGAGTACCGCACGCTGCCAATGGTCTGGTATGTGCCGCCACTCTCGCCCATCACCTCGGCGGCCAACGCCGGCAAGATCGGTGTCAACGGCGAACTGCCCGACATTTCGCAGATGCGCATTCCGGTGCAGTACCTGGCCAACTTGCTTACCGCGGGCGACACTGCCCCCGTGATGCGCGCGCTGCAGCGCATGATGGCCATGCGCGCGTACCAGCGCAGCAAGCATGTGGACAACGAGCAGAACCTGGCGGTGCTGGCGCAAGCCGGCCTCAGCGTGGCGCAGGTCGAGGACATGTACCACATCATGGCCATTGCCAATTACGAAGACCGCTTCGTCATCCCCACCACGCACCGCGAGTACGCCGAAAACGCCTTCGATGTACGCGGTGGCTGTGGCTTCACTTTTGGCAACGGTTGCTCTGAAGGCAGCAGCGAAGTCAGCCTGTTTGGTGGCAGCAAGAAGCGCACCATCCCGATCAAGATGGAGGTCTAGGCCATGGCGCTGTTCAACACCCTTCCGCAGGCCAGCAAAAGCCTGCGCGTGCTCGCGCTGCTGCTGGGCTACCCCGACGCCGACATGCGCGCGCATCTGAGCGACATGCGCACTGCGCTGCACGCAGAGCGCGCGCTGTCGGCATCGCGCCTTGCCGAGCTCGACGCGCTGATTGCAACGCTCGGCCGCAAGGCCGTGCTGGAGGTCGAGTCCGACTATGTCGAGCTGTTCGACCGGGGGCGCGCCACGTCGCTGCACCTGTTCGAGCATGTGCATGGCGATTCGCGCGACCGCGGCCCCGCCATGATCGACCTGACCAAGACCTACGAGCAGGCGGGCCTGTTTCTGGGCGCGGACGAAATGCCCGATTTCGTGCCGGTGGTGCTGGAGTTCACATCCACCCTGCAGCCGCGCCAGGCGCGCGAGTTTCTCGGTGAGATGGCGCACATCTTCAACGCGATATTTGCCGCCCTGCAGCAGCGCGAAAGCCCGTACGCCTGCGTGCTGGGTGCGCTGCTGGAACTGGCGGGCGAAAAAGCTTCGCCGGTGGAAGTCGCCGTTGACGAGCCTATCGACGCCATCTGGGAAGAGCCAGTCGTGTTCGACGGCTGCTCGTCCAAGGGCCAGGCGCGCCCCGACCAGGCGCAACCCATCCACATCGTGCCCCGTGCTGCGCGTGCAGCCGGTTCTTCCACAGGAGCACAGCCATGACTTCACTGCACGGTTTCCTTTTTGGCGTCTATCCCTATATCTGCCTGACGGTGTTTCTGCTCGGCAGCCTGCTGCGTTTTGACCGCGACCAGTACACCTGGAAAAGCGACTCGTCGCAGATGCTGCGCACGGGGTTGCTGCGCTGGGGCAGCAACCTGTTTCACATCGGCATCCTGTTCCTGTTCTTTGGCCACCTGGTGGGCCTGCTGGCCCCGCACGCCTTTTACGCGCACTTCATGGAAGCGTCGTTCAAGCAGCGCGTGGCCATCTACTCGGGCGGATTTTTTGGCGTGGTGTGCTTCATCGGCCTGTCGATGCTGATCTACCGCCGCATTTTTGACGAACGCATCCGCTACACCAGCCACCGGACCGATCTGGCGATCTTGCTCATTCTGTGGGTGCAGCTGGTGGTGGGGCTGATCACCTTGCCGTTCTCGTGGGCGCATTCGGACGGCAGCGTGATGCTGATCCTGGCCGACTGGGCACAGCGCATTTTGACGCTGCGCACGGTGGATGCCGAAGTGCTGGCGGGGCTGCCTTGGCCCTATTTGTTCCACATCGTGTTTGGCATGACGATCTTCCTGCTGTTCCCGTTCAGCCGACTGGTGCACGTATGGAGTGGCTTTGCTTCGGTGGGCTACCTGTTTCGCCCGTACCAGGTGGTGCGCAGCCGGCGTCTGGACGTGGGCAAGACCACCACACGAGTTTCGCCTGTGCCGCAGCAGCCGGTACACGGCAGTGACCGCAGCTCCAAGCATTGAACCCGGGAGACTTCGCATGAACTCAAACTCTGTTTCCGTGAGCACCGGCTGCGGCAGCGGCGGTGGCGGCTGTGCCTGCAGCACGGGTGCTGCAGCCGCCACCGTTGCCGGTACCGCTGCGGGCATGGCGCCCACCTCTGCGCCGCAAGAGATGCCCACCGCGCGCATCAACGGCATTGCGCTGCACCCCGAAGGCCATCGCCCGCTGGAGGAGGAACTGCGCGAGCGCGCGTACGCCGAGCTACTGCGCCAGCGCGCCGTGTCGCAGGGCTTGCTGGCGCCGCAGGGCGGTGACCTGGCCCCCGAGCCTGGCGAGGCCGAGCGCCAGGTGCTGGAGGCCATGGTCGACGCTGAAGTCCACAGCCCCGAGCCGCACGAGGACGAATGCCTTCGCTACTACCAGGCCCACACCGCAGAGCTCACGGTGGGGCAGGCGCTGCATGTGCGGCACATCCTGTTTGCCGTCACGCCCGGCATCAACGTGCAGGCGCTGGCGGTGCATGCCGAAAAAGCGCTGCTGGAGCTGACCCACAAGGACACCCCGCCCGCGCGTTTTGCGCAATTGGCCGGTGAGCTGTCCAATTGCCCCACCAGCACGCAGGGCGGCGATCTGGGCTGGATCAGCCCGGATGACTGCGCGCCAGAACTTGCCAAGGAACTGTTCCACCAGTCGCACCACCAGGGCAATATTGGCATCCACCCGATGCTGGTGCACAGCCGCTTTGGTTTTCACATTGTTGAAGTGCTGGAGCGCCGCGCTGGCACCGTGCCTGCGTACGCAGACGTGCAAGAGCGCATTGCGCGCCAGCTGGCCATGCAGTCGCGTGGCCGCGCACTGCACCAGTACATGTCGCTGTTGGCCGGCGAGGCCGAGCTGGAGCACATCACCCTGGACGCAGCCGGCTCACCGCTGGTGCAGTAGCAGCCCGCGGCTTTATGGAGCACCCGCTGTTTCCTGCCAACACCGACGCTGCGGAATTGCTGGTCAAGCTGCGCGCCTTCAAGTCCGACTACTTCCCGCTGCACCAGCAGCGTTTTCAGGACCTGGTGGCGCAGGGCCAGCACCCCAAGACGCTGTTCATTGGCTGCTCGGACTCGCGCCTGGTGCCTTACACGCTGACCGGCACGGGGCCCGGCGAGCTGTTTCTGGTGCGCAACGTCGGTGCCTTTGTGCCGCCCTACGATGGCTCGCAAGGCCACCACGGCACGGCGGCGGCGATTGAATTTGCGGTGCTGAGCCTGGAAATCAGCCGCATCATCGTCTGCGGCCACAGCCACTGCGGCGCCATCAAGGCGATGTATGGCGAAGTGCCTGCCGAGGCGCACAACCTGCAGCGCTGGCTGGATCTGGGGCGCGAAGCCGTGTTGCCGGTGCAGCCCTGCGCCGAAGCGCTGCGCCGCACCGAGCAGCGCGCGGTGGTGCTGCAACTCGGCCGGCTGATGGAGTTTCCGATGGTGCGCAGCCGCGTGCTGGCCGGCAAGATCAGCCTGCACGGCTGGCACTACGTCATCGAGGATGGCGAAGTGAACGTGTTTGATGTCGCCACCGGCCATTTCGTGGCTGCTTCCGCCACGACCCATGGCACCGCCGACCCGCGTGCGGCGCCTTATGTAGAGCACGACGGTCAGGTTATTGGCGATTGAGGGGGGACAGGCAGCAGGCAGCGTGCAGCAGGCAGAGCTTGTGCTGGGCCACGCTGCAGTGTGCGTGGCGGCCGGCTGTAGTGGGTGTGTTGACCTTCAGGAGGGCAGATCGGTAAGGACAGGTAAGTACCCGCGTTGCAGGCCACCGGAGCGGTGGCATCAGGTTGTGCAGTCCAACACCACCGCTTAGCCCATAAATGTCCCATCTCCCAAAATTGGAAATACTATTAAATTCATAGCTGTTAGCGCTTACCTGATCAGCGGTAGAGCCGTTTTTATTCAAGAATCTATGGAAGCCATAACCTCTGGACGCCGCGGCGTCTCGACGGCGCTGCGCACCGAGTTTGCGCTGCGTCATAAACGCTGCTTTAAGCACCACCGAGAGGGCGGACATGGGTCCCAAAAAGCCCGAAAAGGTCTATTCTTGCTGTCTGCGCAGCGCCGTTCTCCAGGCGACGGTTCCACTGCAATACCCGTCCAGATGGCTGAGCGTGCTCTGCGCCGCGCAGCCCTTCCCTCAAGGCAGACCCCATGATTCGTGAAGGCCTCGGCCATCCCGCCGACATGACCGCCCCCCAGCCCATCAGCATGGATGTGCTGAAGGAGAAGTATCTCAAGCCCGGCGAATCCTCCGTCGAGGAGTTGTACGCGCGCGTGGCACGTGCCTTGGCGTCGGTCGAACTCCCCGAACTGCGCGCCAAGTACGAGGCGCTCTTCCTGGCCAACCTGAAGGCCGGTGCCATCGGCGCGGGCCGCATCATGAGTGCCGCGGGCACCGACATCCAGGCAACGCTGATCAACTGCTTTGTGCAGCCCGTGGGGGACTGCATCCAGGGCGTCGACGACGAAGGCTTTCCCGGCATCTACGAAGCCCTGCGCGAGGCCGCCGAAACCATGCGCCGCGGCGGCGGCGTGGGCTACGACTTCTCACGCATTCGCCCCCGGGGCGCACACGTCAAGGGCACGGCCTCCATGGCTTCGGGCCCGTGCAGCTACATGAACGTCTTTGACCAGTCGTGCTCCACGGTGGAGAGCGCGGGCGCGCGCCGCGGCGCGCAGATGGGCGTGCTGCGCATCGACCACCCCGACGTGCAGGAGTTCATCACCGCCAAGCGCACGCCCGGCCGGTGGAACAACTTCAACGTGTCGGTGGGCGTGTCGGACGCGTTCATCCAGGCGGTGCAGAACGATGCGCCCTGGGATCTCGTGCACAAGGCGCCCCCTGGCCCCACCCTGCAGGGCCAAGGTGCCCGCCAGCGTGCCGATGGCCAATGGGTCTACGCCACCGTCCAGGCTCGCGCACTGTGGGACACGATCATGAAGTCCGCCTACGACTTCGCCGAGCCGGGCATCTTGTTTTTGGGGCGCATCAACGAAGACAACAACCTGCATTACTGCGAAGAGATCGCAGCTACGAACCCCTGCGGCGAACAGCCACTTCCCTCTTACGGCTGCTGCGACCTCGGCCCCATCATCCTCACGCGCTTCGTGCGGTACCCGTTCGGTTTTGGTGGCGTGGCGGCGTTCGACTTTGGTACGTTCAGCCAGGCGGTGGCGCTGCAGGTGCGGGCACTCGACAACGTACTGGATGTGACCTATTGGCCCTTGCCCCAGCAGCGCGACGAGGCCATGGCCAAGCGCCGGATCGGGGTGGGGTTTACCGGCATGGGCAACACGCTGGCGATGCTGTGCCTGCGCTACGACCAACCCGAAGGCCGCACCATGGCCGCGCGCATTGCCGAATGCATGCGCGACGCGGCGTATGCGGCGTCGGTGGACCTGGCGCAGGAAAAAGGGGCGTTCCCGAAGTTTGACGCCGCAGGCTATTTGGCGGAGGGCACGTTTGCCAGCCGCCTGCCCGATTCGCTGAAGGCCACCATCCGCGAGCACGGCATTCGCAACAGCCACTTGCTGTCCATTGCCCCCACGGGCACGGTGAGCCTTGCGTTTGCCGACAACGCCTCCAACGGCATCGAGCCGCCGTTCTCGTGGATGTACAAGCGCAAGAAGCGCGAGTCGGACGGCAGCACCAGCGAGTACGCGGTGGAAGACCATGCCTGGCGCCTGTACCGCGAATTGGGGGGCGATGTGCATGCGCTGCCGGACTATTTCGTGTCGGCGCTGGCGATGTCTGCACAGGAGCACATTGCCATGATGGAAGCCGTGCAGCCCTTCGTCGACACGGCCATCTCCAAGACCGTCAACATCCCTGCGGACTACCCTTACGAGGATTTCAAGGACTTGTACCTGCAGGCTTGGCGCGCACGCCTCAAGGGCCTGGCCACCTACCGGCCCAACAGCATCCTCGGCTCGGTGCTGGAGACGCATGCAGAGCCCGCCGCGCAGCCCGTGGCGGCGCAGCAGGTCGCACAGACGGCCGCCCCTGCCGCACCGGTCGATCCCATGCGCACCGTGATCGAGAGCCGTCCGCAGGGTGGCCTGTCGGCGGTGGCAGAAAAGCTGGAGTACTGGACGCAAGAGGGTCACAAGACGCTGTACCTCATCGTGTCGTTCTTGCCCGTGCCCACGGGCGTGGGCGGATCGGGCAGGGGTGGCACCGTCGACCGGGCCATCGAATTCTTCATGCCCGTGGGCCAGAGCGGCGAGTCGCAGCAGTGGATCACCTCCAGCATGCGCATGCTGTCGCTGGCGGCGCGCGGGGGGTTTCTGGAGCGTGCGCTGTCGGACATGCGCAAGGTGGCATGGGACCGTGGCCCCGTGCGGCTCGGCACGCACCGCAAGGACGACGGCACGGTGGTGCCGATGTGGCACGACTCGGAAGTGGCGGCCATGGCCTTCGCCATCCAGAACATCCTGGCGCGCAGGGTGGCGGACCCGGTGCAGCAGCTGCTGCCGCTGGACGAGCCTGCTCCGCCCGCTGCCGGTGTGCCGCAGGCCATGGCCGGCAAGAAGTGCAGCGAATGTGGTGCGCACGCGGTGATCCGCAAAGATGGCTGTGACTACTGCACCCAGTGTGGGCACCTCGGGAGCTGCGGATGAATCCTTGCCTCCACCCACCTCCTTCAGGCCATCCATCATGAGCAAGGTCATCCCGATCCCTGCAGGCAAACCCTCCGCACAGGCGATTGCGCAGCAGGACCCGCGCTGGCGCTGGCAGTACCTGATGCTGGCGCCGCACCGGCTGGGGTTTTTCCTCGCGATGCTGGTGCTGGTGGCGTCGGGCGCGTGGTGGGCGCTGGTGCAGGTGGCGCGGTCGACCGGGTGGTGGGGCATGTACTACGCGATGTCGCCCACCCTGGTCCACGCAGCCGTGATGGTGCTGGGTTTCATCCCGCTGTTCTTTGCCGGGTTCCTCTTTACCGCCGGGCCCAAATGGCTGGGGGTGGATGCGTTGCCAGTGCGGGCGTTGCGCGGGCCGCTCATCGCGCAGGCCCTGGGCTGGTTGCTGTGGCTGGTGGGGGGGCACTGGCGCATCGGGGCGGCGCTGGCGGGGCTGGCACTGGCGGGTGCCGGCCTGGCGTGGATGACGGCACTGTTTGCCGGGCGGGTGCGGCTCAGCCGCGCCGATGACCAGTTGCATGCCCGAACGATTTTGGTGGCCTGCATTGTGGGATGCCTGAGCGTGGCGGGGCTGTGGCTCAGCCTGGCCATCGGCACGCACGCGTTGGCGCGCGCCTTTGTGTACACAGCCTTGTGGGGCTTTGTGGTCGTGGTGTACGTGACCGTGGCGCACCGCATGATCCCGTTTTTCACCTCCAGCGCGCTGCCGATGGTGTCAGCGTGGCGGCCGTTGTGGGCGCTGTGGCTCATGCTGGGCGCCGCGGTGATGCAGGTGGCGGCGGTGTGGCTTGAATGGGCGGGCGTTCCCGCCGTGGGCGCGGGGCCGCCGTGGACGCTGGTGCTGGGTACGCTGCAACTCGCCGTGGGTGGCGTGCTGGTCTGGCTGGCCTGCGTCTGGGGCCTGGTGCAAAGCCTCAAGAACCGGCTCTTGGCCATGCTGCACATCGGGTTTTTGTGGCTCGGCGTCGCGTTCCTGTCGGCGGGTGCATCGCACTGGCTCGCATGGCGCTTTGGCATGGGGGCGCTGGGCCTGGCCCCGCTGCATGCACTGACCATGGGCTGCCTGGCTTCGCTGATGCTGGCCATGGTCACCCGCGTGTCGTGTGGCCACAGCGGGCGCGCGCTGGTGGCAGACAGCGGGGCCTGGACATTGTTCTGGATGCTGCAGGCCGCCACGCTGCTGCGCATCGCCGCCGAGGTGCCGGGGATGTTTGGCGTGGCGTGGGCGTGGGTGCTGCCCGTTACGGCATGCCTCTGGGCCGCCACGATGGCTGTGTGGGGCGTCCGCTTGGCGGGCTGGTACGGCCGGCTGCGGGCCGATGGCCGGCCCGGCTGAACGCACGCGGTCCCAAGGAACTGCTATGGCTGTCATCCCCTGGCCCCTGACCCCCCGCATTGCTGCCAAGCCGCCGGCGCTCGCAGTGGCGCGGGAGAGCGCGTCCGACGAAGTGGCGGCCATTGCTGCGGCGCTGATCCAGTCGCGCCAGACCATTCTGCCCAAACGCCTGGGTGCGCCCGGCCCCGATGCGGAGGAGTTGGCGCAGATCCTCAACGCCGCCGCCCACGCGCCGGACCACGGCCAACTGGTGCCTTGGCGGTTTGTGCTGGTGCCCGTGTTGGCCCGTGCGGCGCTGGCCGAGGTGTTTGCCCAAGCGCTGCTCGAACGCGACCCTGCCGCCACCGCCGAGCAGGCGGCCCAGGCGCGTGAGAAAGCCCATCGCGCGCCCGTGCTGATGCTGGTCGTGGTGGATGCGCAGTGCGGCGACCCGGCCATCGATGTGGCGGAGCGCCTGGTTTCTGCCGGCTGTGCGGTGCAGAACATGCTGCTCATGGCCACCGCCCAGGGCTACGGCTCGGCGCTGACCAGTGGCAAGGCCCTCCAGTCGCCGCATCTGCGCCAACTTTTTCGCCTGCTGGATTCAGAGCAGGCGCTGTGTTTCCTCAGTGTCGGCACGGTGCAGGCGCGCAAATCCGCGCGTGCGCGGCCGGCGGCTTCCACCTACGTGAGCACCCTGGACATACGCCAAGCCGGGGTGCCCACGCAGTAGCGGCCCCTGTGGGTCGCCTCTTTTTTTCCACGATCCATAGAAATTCTTGCCATGCAAATTTCAAGTTTTGATGACCTGCTGCAGGCCGCCTGCCAACAGCCCGAGCCGCAGCGCCTGCTGTTTGTGTTTGCCGCGGTTGAGTTGCCCGACGACGCGACCGCAGACCAGCGCGCCAAGTTTGAAGCCGGGGCGGGTGGTGCGCTGGTGCCGCTGATGTGCGTCGACAAAGCGCCGCAGGAGCTGCCGTCGTTCACCGCGCTGGTCGACGAGGCCCGCCAGTTCACCGCGCCCGGCCATGACTGGGCCATGGTGTTCGCCGCGGCGATGTCCGGCACCCTGGACCAACCACCCACCAGCGCCGACGCCGAGGAGCCGCTGCAGCGCATGGTGGACGCCATCAAGGGGGGATCCCACAGTGCCTACATTCCCTTTGACCGCCAGGGCGAGCCGGTGCAGTTTGGCTGAGACAGCGATGACGAGCAGGACTGCCACCCCGGCGCCGACCCCCACCTCCACGCGCCAGATTCCCGGCTTCAGCACCCCTGGTGTGGGCTTCGAGCAGCCCTTTGCCATGCTCGAGGCCTGCCATGAACGTGTGCAGCGCACGCTGACTTTGCTGGGGCGGCTGCGTGATCATGTGCGGGACCATGGCGCCGATGAGCCTGCCCTTCAGGCCGCCCGCGACGTGCTGCGCTACTTTGATATTGCCGCGCCTTTGCACCACCAGGATGAGGAGCTGCATGTCTTTCCGCCGCTGCTGGCCGAGGGGCAAGCCGATGTGGTGGCATTGGTGCAACGCCTGCTGCAGGACCACCACGACATGGTGTCGGACTGGGCGGCTGCTCGGCAGCCCCTGCAGGCGCTGGTCGATGGGCGCGCCAGCATGTTCAGTGCCGCCGACCTCGCGGTCCTGGACCGCTTTGCCCAACGCTATGCCCGCCACATCGACGATGAGGAGCGCATCGCCTATCCGGCGGCGCAGGGGATCTTGCCCGAAGCCGCGCTGGAATCCATGGGGCGTGAGATGTCGGGGCGACGCCAGTCTCCCGTCCCGCAACGGCACGGGAGCTAGCGCCGCGCCCGCCGCTGCTTAACTGGTAGGGCCGTGGCGTTGCAGCATGTCAGCATGTCGAGTCGCCAGACAACTCCTCTGAGCCTGTCCGCTGGTCCACGCCCGCGCTTTGCTCAAGCCAGCGGGATCTGGCGCACCCGTGGCCCATGACATGCACCTTCCGCGATGCCGGCCATGCGCCATAGGCAAGGCCTTTGTTTATCTGCCTGCCCGCATGCCTTCCCGCATTCATTTTTTTCTGCGCGTCATCGCCACGCTGCTGCTGGCCTGGGGCGCGGCCGCTGCCTGTGTGGCCCTGCACACCCCGCTGCCCTGGATGATTGGTCCGCTGCTGGCCACCTCGGTGGTGTCCATCTTGGGCGGGCCCACGGAAAGCTGGGGACCGTTGCGCAATGCCGGGCAGTGGACGATTGGCGCGGCCCTGGGCCTGTACTTCACGCCCCAGGTGGTGGCGCTGGTTGGCGGGCTCTGGTGGGCGATTGCGCTGGGCATCGTCTGGGCGCTGTTTCTGGGCTGGCTGTTTGGTGCCTGGCTGTACCGGGTGCATGCCCCGCGCATGCACGGTGTGCCCGCGCCGATGATGCGCGCCACCAGCTACTTTGCAGGGGCTATCGGCGCCGCTTCGGAGATGACTCTGCTGGCCGAGCGCGAGAACGCCCGCACCGACCTCGTCGCGGCCAGCCACAGCCTGCGCCTGCTCATCGTCACCGTCACGATCCCGTTTGCGCTGCAGTGGAGCGGCCTGCGCGGGCTGGATGTGTTGCCGCCCAGCGTGGCGCGCGTGATGGACTTGCCCGGTCTGGCGTTGATGGCGGTGCTCACCGGGGCGGGCGCGTTGTTGATGGACAAGCTGGGCCGCGCCAACCCCTGGTTCATGGGCGCCATGCTGGTGTCGATGGGGATCACGATGGCCGGCATCACCCTCTCGGCCGTGCCGCAGGCGCTGGTGAACGCCGCGCAACTGGTGATCGGCGTCAGCCTGGGCGTGCGTTTTCGCGCAGATTTCTTGCGCACCGCACCCCGCTGGATGGCGTCCGTGGCCCTGGGTACGCTGGTGCTGATGGGGGTGTGCGCCGTTTTCGCCGGGGTGCTGGCCTGGGCCACCGGACTGCCCTGGGTCACGCTGCTGCTGAGCTCATCGCCCGGAGGCATCACCGAAATGGCCATCACGGCCAAGGTGTTGCAGCTGGGGGTGCCCGTGGTGACGGCGTTCCAGGTGTGCCGGCTGATTGCGGTGTTGATGCTGGTGGACCCGCTGTATCGGCGGATCTATCCGTCCGAGGAGAAGCCGACCAAGCTTTGAGCCCGCGCTGCGCCAACGCCAGCGTACCCGTGGAACCGGCTTTGCGGGGCCACCGGGTGCGTCCCCCTCAGGGGGAAGGCGCGCAGCGCCTCAGGGGGAGCTAGTGAACCACCACCGGGTTTTGCGCCAGCCCCGCATAGCGGTCCAGCGCATCTTCCACTTCTTCCTGCGTGGGCGTGTCGCGCTGCCAGGCCAGGATCTGCTCCTGGAACATTTCGGCCCAGGAGCCGTCCAGGTAGACCTCTTTGCCGGATCGCTTGTCCACGATTTCAAAACCATGGCGGGCCAGCTGGGGAAGGGCGGGTGCAGTGTCGTTGAGCACCTGGGTACTGCTTTTCTCCACGGCGTCGGGCAGCATGTGGACCACCACGAAGGATTCTGAGTCGTAGAGCATGTGCATCGTGTTCCCCTTGTCGATATAGATGTCAGATGACAGCGGGTGGACAGAGTTCAAGCCCTGGAGCAGCTTCCATCAAACGCTGGCAGCGCGGTAACGTCTTGTCCTACTTGGCGGGCCGCCGGGGATTCCGGTGACGCCTGCCAGCGCGCCTGCGGTAGAGAGGGGGAGCCGCTTCAGGGCGTGAGGCCCTGCTGCGGTCCAGTATTTCATGAAAAAGGAGGGCGGCCGGGCTGGTCCGGGTTTTTTACCGTTCAGGTCTTTAGGTGGTGTTCGGGCACAACACTTTGATACGAATGGAGGGCGGGTATTCACTAGCCCGGGAAGATTCCGCCGTTCAATGGGAGCCCCCCAGGAGAGGGGCCGCTTCGCCAGAGAACCCCCGCGTCAAGGCGGCCCGCTGCTGCGCAGCAGCAGATCGGCAAAGTCTCCGTTCGCCTGGGTCAGCTTGATGCGCACCGGCAGGTAGTTCAGCGAGGGCGCCACCCACAACTCGGCTTTCTGGTCGTATTCCTTGCGCGGCAGGCGCTGCAATTTGAGCGCGGGCGTGGGCCCCGCCGGCAGGTCCAGCGTCTCCGGGCCCTCGACGGTGAAGGTCCAGCGGTCGGCGGTGCGGGCGCTCACGGTGGTAAGCGTGACCTGCGTGCCCGGCACAAAGCGCCCCGGGTCGGCCGCCAGCATGGCCCCGAGCTGTATGAACAGGCTCAACCGGTCTTGTGCGCCGGGGCCCACGGCGGCTTCGGGGGTGTTGGCGCTGAAAGTGGCCTTCCCCTTGGCGTGGTCAAAATGCGCGGCCTGCTCGCTGCGGGATTTGTCGGAGAACTTCTCAGGCAACAGGCCGTGGGCCGTGATGGCGCCCACGCTGCGCTGGGTGCGCGTCCCCATGAGAAAAGCGCCGGCCTCCTGGCGCGCCTCGTAGCGGCTGCCGTCGTGCTGCCAGAGCAATTCGGCACGGGCGTTGTACGGGAGCTTCTTGAACTCGCCCCTCACGTCGAAGGCTAAGCGCGTGGGTGACGGGATGCGCACGGGCGGCGGCGGGGCGCTCGCGTTGCGGCCGGTACCGGAGCCGGGGGACGCGATGTCAATCCCGGCGGCCGTGGTGGGCTCTTCAGCGCCGGGTGCTGACGCCACGGGTGCAGGGGGCTCGGCCTGGGGTGCGGACGCTGCAGCGGTTGGAGCCGTTGCAGCGGTCGCAGCACTGGTGGTTTCTTCCGCGGCGGCGGCTGTGCTCGCGCCCCCGTCGCTGCCGGCCGCCTGCACCAGCCCTTCGGCTGGGCGGGCCGCAACCTCTGCCGTGGCCTGCGATGGGGCAGGGCGGGTGTCGCGCGCGGGTGATGGGGGTTTCTTGCGCGCCGGGGATTTGGGTGCCGCGGTCGCTGTTGGCGCTGCGGCCGCTGCAGCCAGCGCCGGTGCGGGGGCGGGTGCGGGTGCCACAGTGCGGGTACTGAAGACGCGGCCCGCTGCCGGCGGCTGCGGGCTGTCCCACGCCAACGGCACGCCGTGCAGCACCAGCCAATGCAGGGCCAGCACCAGGGCGGTGATGACAAACAGCGCGCGCCGTGGCATGGCCAGCGTGCCCGACGCCGTCAGGCGCTGCCCGCGCCCAGGTCGCTGGACAGCTGCGCGGCCGCCGCGCGCAAGGGCGCGTCCACGGCGCCGGCCCATTCGGGGTCGAACGTGGCAATCGAGCCCAGCGTGGTGATGCCCAGTTCCAGGTGGCCGTCAGAGTCGAACACCGGGGCGCAAAAGGCCACGATGCCGGGCAACAAGGTGTCCACTACACGGGCGGCGCCGCGCGTGCGCACTTCGGCCAGCAAGGCGTGCACTTCGGTCATGGTCGAAGGCAGGTCGGTGCGCCGTGTCTTGACGGCACGGGCCAGCTCATCTTTCAGCAGCGGCGCCACCACTTCGGGCGCCATGTGGGCCGCAAAGCAGCGGCCGGTGGCCGACGACAGCAGCGGCATCACATCGCCCAGCCGCAGGTTGGCGGTCACGGCCTGGGGCGATTCCTCCCAGTGCACGATGGTCGGGCCGTGGTTGCCCCACACCGCCAGCGCCAGCGTGTGGCCAATGCTCTCCATCCATTCGGGCATGCGTTCGCGCGCCAGCCGCACGGCATCGAGCCGGGCCAGCGACGCCAGCCCCAGCTTGAGGGCGGCGGGGCCCAGGTCGTAGCGGGCGTTGCGCGGGTCCTGCGTGACGAGCCCCAGGCGCTGAAAGCTCACCAGATACCGGTGCGCCTTGGCTGCGCTCATGCCAGCCGAGGCCGCCACATCCTTGAGCATCAGCGGCCCGCGCGAGCGTGTCAGCCCCTCCAGCAAGGCAAAACCCACCTCGACCGATTGAATTCCTGCACGTTCTTTGTCCATGTGCACTAAAATTTGGGAGTTTTGTTTAGTTAAATCAATTTACCCAAGCGTAATTCGTGTTGGGTGAAGACTTCAACCCCTTGAGACAAAGGTCCTCCCACCATGAAACTCGCTACCTACAAAGACGGCTCGCGCGACGGCCAACTGGTTGTTGTCTCGCGCGACCTGGGCACGGCCCATTATGCGACCGGCATTGCCAGCAAGCTGCAGCAGGTGCTGGACGACTGGGGCTTCCTCTCGCCCCAGCTGCAGGACCTGTACGACCAGCTCAACAGCGGCCGCGCGCGCCACGCTTTTCCGTTCGACCCGGCCCAGTGCATGGCCCCGCTGCCCCGCGCCTACCAGTGGGCTGATGGCTCGGCCTACATCAACCACGTCGAACTGGTGCGAAAAGCGCGTAACTCCGAGGTGCCCGAAAGCTTCTACACCGACCCGCTGATGTACCAGGGTGGCAGCGACGACTTCATAGGCCCGCGCGACGATGTGGTGGTCCCGAGCGAAGCCATGGGCATCGACTTCGAGGCCGAGATCGCCGTCATCACCGGCGACGTGAAGATGGGCACCAACGCCGACCAGGCGCTGGACGGCATCCGCCTGGTGATGATTGCCAATGACGTGTCCCTGCGCAACCTGATCCCGGCCGAGCTGGCCAAGGGTTTCGGCTTCTTCCAGAGCAAGCCCGCCACCGCCTTCAGCCCCGTGGCCGTCACGCTGGACGAGCTGGGCGACACCTGGGACCACGGCCGCGTGCACCTGACCGTGCAGTCCACCTGGAA
>SDXZ01000384.1 GCA_004210805.1 Acidovorax sp. | reverse complement strand
ATCGACAGCGACGAGATGATCAGGTCCACCTTGTTGGACAGCAGGTTGGGGATGCGCGACGAGTTGGTCGTGTTCACGATCTCCAGCGTCAGGCCCAGGTCCTTGGCCAGCAGCTCGGCTGCCTCCACGTCCGAGCCCACGGGCTTCATCTTGTCGTCCACGTAGCCGTAGAACGGCGCACCGAAGTCAATGCCCACGCGCAGCTTGCCGGCGGACTTGATGTCGGCCAGCTCGGCCATGGCGGGCATGCACAGGGCGGCGGCGCCCACGGCCAGCAAGGTGCGGCGGAAGATGAGAGAAGCGGTCATGGTGGTTGTCTCCTGGTGGTTTTTGAGTACGGAATCGAAATGGGCAGGGCTGAAGCTGAAATTCAAAGCCCGTGAGAAAGAAAGTCGCGCAGCTCGGCGGTCTGTGGGTTCTTGAGCATGTCGCCGGGGCCCGTCTCCCACACCTTGCCTTCGTGCATGTAGATGATGGTGTCGGCCACACGCGCGGCAAACTCCATCTCGTGGGTGACCAGCACCATGGTCATGCCGCCCTGGGCCAGGGCCTCGATCACGCGCAGCACCTCGCCGGTGAGCTGCGGGTCCAGGGCAGAGGTCACTTCGTCGAACAGCATCACCTGCGGCTCCATCGCCAGCGACCGGGCAATGGCCACGCGCTGCTGCTGCCCGCCCGAGAGCTGCTCGGGGTAGGCCTGCGCCTTGTCGGCCAGGCCCACCTGCTGCAGGGTGCGGGCGGCAATCTCGCGCGCCTTGGCTGCCGGAAGGTTCTTCACGGCCTTGGGGGCCAGCGTGACGTTCTGCTCCACCGTGAGGTGCGGGAAGAGGTTGTAGCTCTGGAACACGATGCCCACGTCCTGGCGCAGCTGGCGCAGGTCGATGGCCGGGTCGTGCACCGCGTGACCGCAGACATTGATGGTGCCGCTGTCGATGATCTCCAGCCGGTCAATGCAGCGCAGCGCCGTGCTCTTGCCCGAGCCGCTCTTGCCGATGATGGCCACCACCTGGCCCCGGGGAATAGCAAACGACACGCCCTTGAGCACCTGGTTGCTGCCAAAGCTTTTGTGCACGTCTTTCAGTTCAACCACGGGCTGTTGTTGTTGTCGTAGTTGTTGTGCAGACAGAGCCGCTTGCGCAAAAGGGTGCACAGCAGCGTCTTGGGCGAGGTTCATGGTGTCTTCTCGTTTCATGCGGTGGTCACAGGCGCAGTGGCTGGGCCACGGTTTCCAAACTGCTGGCGCTGCTCCAGCTTGCGGCTCCACACCGACAGCGGGTAGCACATCGCAAAGTAGACGATGGCGATCAGCAGGTACACGGTGAAGGGCTGAAAGATCGAGTTGTTGATGAGCTGCCCGGCACGCACCAGCTCGATAAACCCCAC
>SDXZ01000383.1 GCA_004210805.1 Acidovorax sp. | reverse complement strand
GCGGACAAGTCCACCCCCGCCACGCCGATTTGGGAAAATCCCAGTTCGCGGGCCCACTCCTGCATTTGAGGAACGAGTTGACTGTTGCACCACATACCGGCCAGATTGTAGAAAGCGGCGCCCCGGCCCCCGCCGAGCCCGCCGAGCCCGTCGAGCCCATCGAGCCCGCCCGCCACTTCACCTGGCGCAGCGAGGACGACACCGCCGCATTTGCAAGCCGCCTGGCCGCGCAGCCGCAGTTGGCCAACGCCTTCGTGACGCTGCACGGCGACCTGGGCGCAGGCAAGACCACGCTGGTGCGCCACCTGCTGCGCGCGCTGGGCGTGCAGGGCCGCATCAAAAGCCCCACCTATGCCGTGGTGGAGCCGCACGATGCCCCGGGCCTGGCCCCACACCCCTTGGTCTGGCACTTTGACTTCTACCGCTTTGACGACCCGCGCGAGTGGGAGGATGCTGGCTTCAGGGACATTTTTGCCAACCCCGGGCTCAAGCTGGCAGAATGGCCAGAGAAGGCTGCAGCGCTGACCCCGCCTGCGGACCTTGCTATACACATTGAAGCAATTGACGACACGACAAGGACCATCACGGTGCACGCCCATACCGCCGACGGCCGCCAGATGCTGCAAGGGCTCTGAGACGCCGTGAACGAACCCGACATGCACGCCCGTCCCGCCACCCCACACGGCCGCAGCGACGTGAACCCTGCCCGCACGGGCCTGCGCCGTGTCGTTGCCTTGCACCACCACGTGCGCTGGTGCACAGCCCCCGTCGCCAGCGGCTCCACGCGCCGCATCTGCCCATGAGCGACAACGCCCCCAAAGCCCCATCCCGCCGCGCCGTGCTGCAAGCCGGCAGCCTGGTGCTGCTGCTGGGCACACAGCAGATCGCCCGCGGCGCGACCATCCTGGCAGTGCGCGTGTGGCCGGCCCCCGAATATTCGCGCGTGACCATCGAATCCGATGGCGCGCTGGTGGCCAAGCAGTTTTTTGTGACCACGCCGCCGCGCCTGGCCGTGGACATCGAAGGCATCGACCTGAGCCCCGAGCTGCGCGAGCTGGTGGCCAAGGTCAAGCCCGACGACCCGAACATCGCCGGCATCCGCGTGGGGCAGAACGCGCCCGGTGTGGTGCGCCTGGTGGTGGACCTGAAACAGGCCGCCATGCCCCAGGTCTTCACGCTGCCGCCCGTGGCGGCCTACCAGCACCGGCTGGTGTTTGACCTGTATCCCGCCGCACCCGTGGACCCGCTCGAGGCACTGATTGCCGAGCGCCTGCGCGACGCGCCCACTGCGTCCGCCACACCCGGCAAACCAGGCGCTGCCACCACCGCGCGCCCCGCCCCCGCAGCGCCTGGTTTGCCGGGTGTGGCGGACGCAGTGGGCGCGT
>SDXZ01000382.1 GCA_004210805.1 Acidovorax sp. | reverse complement strand
GGCTCGTAGCTGTCGAAGATGTTGCTGATCAGGCCCGAGCCACGCGTCAGGTTCAGGAATTCGTTGGTGAAGCCGATCAGGCCCCGCGCAGGAATGCGGTACTCCAGGCGCACGCGGCCACGGCCGTCCGGCTCCATGTTCACCAGCTCGCCCTTGCGCTCGCCCAGGGCTTGCATCACGCCGCCTTGGTGGCCTTCTTCGATGTCGGCCGTCACCAGCTCGATAGGCTCGTGCTTTTCGCCGTTCACGTCCTTGAACACCACGCGGGGCTTGGACACAGCCAGCTCGTAGCCTTCGCGGCGCATGTTTTCCAAGAGGATGGTCAGGTGCAGTTCACCGCGGCCCATCACTTCGAAGATACCTTCTTCGTCGGTTTCCTTCACACGCAGCGCCACGTTGTGCTGGAGTTCCTTTTGCAGGCGGTCCCAGATCTGGCGGCTGGTCACGAACTTGCCTTCGCGGCCTGCCAGTGGCGAGGTGTTCACGCAGAAGTTCATGGTCAGCGTGGGCTCGTCCACCTTCAGCATGGGCAGCGGCGAGGGGTTGGCCGGGTCGGTCACGGTCACGCCGATACCGATACCTTCGATGCCGTTGATCAGCACGATGTCGCCAGGGCCGGCCAGGGGAGTCTGCATGCGGTCCAGACCCTGGAAGGTCAGTACCTGGTTCACACGGCCCTTGATGCTCTTGCCCTCGGGGCCTTCCATCACCAGCACGTCCTGACCGGGCTTGACGGTGCCTTGGCTGATACGGCCTACACCGATGCGGCCGACGAAGGTGGAGAAGTCCAGCGCCGAGATCTGCAGTTGCAGCGGAGCGGCTGGGTCACCCGTGTTCGGCGGAACGTGGCTCAGGATGGTGTCGAACAGGGCCGACATGTCGGGGCCCCACTGCTCGCCAGGCGCGCCTTCTTCGAGCGACGACCAGCCGTTGATGCCCGAGGCATACACCACGGGGAAGTCAAGTTGTTCGTCGGTGGCACCGAGCTTGTCGAACAGATCGAACGCGGCGTTCACGACCTTGTCGGGGTTGGCACCAGGCTTGTCCACCTTGTTCACGACCAGGATGGGGCGCAGGCCGAGGGCCAGGGCCTTCTTGGTCACGAAACGCGTCTGGGGCATGGGGCCTTCTTGCGCGTCGATCAGCAGCACCACGCTGTCGACCATGGACAGCGCACGCTCCACTTCACCGCCGAAGTCCGCGTGACCGGGGGTGTCCACGATGTTGATGTGCGTATCCTTCCAGCTCACGGCGCAGTTCTTGGCCAGGATGGTGATGCCACGCTCTTTTTCAATCGCGTTGTTGTCCATCACGGTGTCGACGACCTTTTCGTGGTCGGCGAAGGTGCCGGACTGGCGCAGCAGCTGGTCGACCATGGTGGTTTTGCC
>SDXZ01000381.1 GCA_004210805.1 Acidovorax sp. | reverse complement strand
ACCATCAAGATCAGCGCCGCACAGAACAACCGCTGGGTGGTGCTCGACGGCCTGAAGGCTGGCGAGAAGGTCATGGTGGACGGCTTCCAGAAGCTGCAGATGCTGCCGCCCGGAACGCCCGTGAAGCCCGTGCCGTGGCAAGCGCCGGGTGCACCTGCACCACAGCCGGGCGCCTCTGCCGCCGCTCCGTCTGCGCCAGCCGCACCGGCTGAGCCAGGCGCATCCGCCGCGGCTTCCAAGCCATAAAAGGCAGCCCAGCATGGCCAAATTCTTTATCGACCGCCCCATCTTCGCGTGGGTGATTGCGCTGTTCATCATGGTGATGGGCGGCGTTGCCATCACGCAATTGCCGATTGCCCAGTATCCGCCGGTGGCTCCGCCATCGATTGTGATCAACACCGCCTACCCAGGCGCCTCCGCCCAGACACTTGAGGACAGCGTCCTGTCGGTCATCGAGCGCGAAATGAACGGCTCGCCGGGCCTGCTCTACATGGAATCGGTGGCCCAGGCCGATGGCTCCGGCAGCATCACACTGAGCTTCCAGCCTGGTACCAATTCTGACCTTGCCCAGGTAGACGTTCAGAATCGCCTGTCGCGCGCCACGCCGCGCCTGCCGTCCGTCGTGACGCAGCAGGGCGTGCGCGTCGACAAGGCGCGCAGCAACTTCCTGCTGTTTGCCATGCTGGCGTCCGACAACCCCAAGTACACCCCGGTGGAGCTGGGCGACTACGCGGCCCGCAACCTGCAGCCCGAGCTGCAGCGCGTCAAGGGCATCGGCCAGGTCCAGCTGTTCGGTAGTGAAAACGCGATGCGTGTCTGGATCGACCCGGACAAGCTGCGCGGCTTCAACCTGTCTGCAGCCGATGTGACAGCGGCCATCCGCGCACAGAACGCCCAGGTGTCCGCCGGCGTGATGGGAGACCTGCCCAACATCACGGGCCAGGGCATCGCGGCCACAGTCGTCGTGCGCGGCCAGCTGTCCAGCGTGGAGCAGTTCGGCAACGTCGTGCTGCGCGCCAATACCGACGGCTCGTCGGTGCGCCTCAAAGACGTGGCACGGCTCGAACTGGGTGGCCAGAGCTACGCCACCTCCGCGCGCCTGAACGGCGCGCCCGCCGTGGGCCTGGGTGTGCAGCTGTCGCCCAGCGGCAATGCGCTGGAGTCGGCGCGCCTGGTGCGCGAGAAGATGGACGAGCTGCAGAAGTTCTTCCCTGAAGGCGTGAAGTATTCCATCCCCTACGACAGCTCGCGCTTTGTGAAGATCTCGATCTCGCAAGTGGCCGAGACCCTGGTCGAAGCCGTGGTGCTGGTGTTCCTGGTGATGTTCCTGTTCCTGCAGAACTGGCGCTACACCATCATCCCGACCATCGTGGTGCCGATTGCCCTGCT
>SDXZ01000224.1 GCA_004210805.1 Acidovorax sp. | reverse complement strand
TTTTTCGGATAACGTCGCGCTATGAATGCACAGCACAAGATCAAATCCTTACTGGATCAGCTTAACACGGTGATTGTGGGCAAACAGGCGCAGGTCCAGGACTGCGTGGCGTGCCTGCTGGCAGGCGGGCACCTGCTCATCGAGGACGTGCCGGGGGTGGGCAAGACCACGCTGGCCCATGCACTGTCGCGCACCTTCGGGCTGCAGTTTTCGCGCGTGCAGTTCACGGCCGACCTGATGCCCAGCGACCTCACCGGTGTGTCGGTGTACGAGCGCGGCAAGGAGTCGTTTGTGTTCCACCCCGGCCCGGTGTTTGCCCAGGTGCTGCTGGCCGATGAAATCAACCGCGCCAGCCCCAAGACACAAAGCGCGCTGCTCGAAGCCATGGAAGAAAAGCAGGTGTCGGTCGAAGGCGAGACCCGCGCACTGCCCCACCCGTTTTTCGTGATCGCCACGCAAAACCCGCACGACCAGCTGGGCACTTTTGCGCTGCCCGAATCGCAGCTCGACCGCTTCTTGATGCGCATCTCCATTGGCTATCCCGACCGCGCGGCCGAGCGCCTGCTGCTGGCGGGTGCCGACCGGCGCGACATGGTCGACAGCATGCTGCCGCTGCTGTCCGGCGACGAGCTGGAACAGCTGCAGCGCGAGGTGCAGGCCATCCACACGGCCGACCCGCTGCTCAACTACGTGCAGGACCTAATGGCCGCCACGCGCTCCGGCCGCTGGTTTCTGCAAGGCCTGTCGCCGCGCGCCGGCATTGCCCTGGTGCGCGCGGCCAAGGCGCAGGCGCTCATCAGCGGGCGCGACTACGTGGCGCCCGACGACGTGCAGGCGGTGCTGCCGCAGACGATAGCGCACCGGCTCGTCCCGGTCGGGGACGCTGGCCGCGGCGCGGTGGAACAAGTGCGTGCCATGGTCGAAGCCGTGCCGCTGCCGTGAGGCCTTGGCGGCCATGAGACACCGATGCATTGCCGATGGCGCGATCCGTTCTGGGAGAGGCCTCACCACCCTCGCTGGCTTCGCCGCGACACCGGCAAGCACTGCCCCCGGCACTGGGTGGCGCCCCAGCGCCATGAAGGATTGAAATGACATCCGCCAACCCCACCACATCCACCCTGGGTCAGTGGCGCGCCCGCGCCGCCCTGCTGAACCCGCTGGCCCCCGTGCGCCGGCGATTCCAGCGCTGGTGGCAGGCGCGGCTGCCGCTGCACGACACTCTGACGCTCACCCAGCGCAACGTCTACATCCTGCCGACCAGCTCGGGCTGGATGCTGGCGCTGACGCTGATCGTGCTGCTGATCGCGTCCATCAACTACCAGCTCAACCTGGGTTATCTGCTCACGTTTCTGCTCGCGGGCAGCGCGGTGATCGGCATGCACATCTGCCACGCCAACCTGCGCGGCCTCACGCTCCACCTCAAAGCGCCCGATGCGCACTTCATGGGCACCAGCACGGCGTTCGAGATCCAGCTGTCGAGCGACCGCAAAAGCCCGCGCTACGGCATCGCGCTGGCGGTGCACGGCAGCGGCAAGGAGCCGCACCACTGGGCATGGACGGACGTTCCTGCTCAAGGCCAATCCAGCGTGCAGGTGGCCTTCAAGCCCGAGCGGCGCGGCCTGCACCGCGTGCCCACGCTGACGGCCGAGACGCGGTTTCCCCTGGGCACCTTTCGCGTGTGGACCTACTGGCGGCCCGCCGCGCAGGTCATGGTCTACCCCGACCCCGAGACACCCGCGCCGCCCCTGCCGCCCGGCGAGCCGCGCGCTGGCGGCGCGGGCAGCACACCCACGCAAGGCATTGGCGAATTTGACGGCGTGCGTGCCTACCGGCGCGGCGACCCGCTGAAGCTGGTGGTCTGGAAAAAAGCCGCCAAGTCGCTGGGCACCGGCACCGACGACCTGGTCAGCCGCGATGCGCAGCAGGCCCAGCGGCAGGAGCTGTGGCTGGACCTGGCGCGCGCCACGCTGGCCGAGCACGAGGCCCGTGTGTCGCGCCTGACCGCCTGGGTGCTGCAGGCCGACCAGCTGGGCGTGGACTACGGCCTGCGCCTGCCCAATGCTGAGCTCGCACCGGACTCGGGCCCTGCGCACAAAAGAAACTGCCTGGAGGCACTGGCACTGTGCTGAACGCTGCCCAATTCAGCATCAAAAATCTGCCTACCGCTTATTCCAATTGCCTTTATAGCTATTTTATTTATAGCAACTCAATGAATTCCATCGGCACACACCCCTTGCGATGAACCTGCGCCAGACCATCACTTCCCTGCCCC
Source organism: Acidovorax sp. (assembly GCA_004210805.1). Classification (GTDB taxonomy): domain Bacteria; phylum Pseudomonadota; class Gammaproteobacteria; order Burkholderiales; family Burkholderiaceae_C; genus Acidovorax. The sequence continues at coordinate 5,923 of SDXZ01000224.1, read as the reverse complement.
GCGATGCGCGCGACACGCTCTTTTTGCTATTCGTGATCGTGTGGGTCATCGCGCCGCAGGTGCCCAACCTGCCGGCGTGGACGAGCCTCTTGGCCGCCGGCCTGCTGCTGTGGCGTGGCTGGCTTGCCTTGAAGGGCCGGCCCCTGCCCGGCCGCTGGACGGTGGCCGCCTTGCTGGTGGTGGCGGTGGCCGGCACGCTGTTCACCCACCGCACCATCCTCGGGCGCGACGCGGGGGTGACGCTGATCGTGGTGCTGCTCGCGCTCAAGATGCTGGAGCTGCGCGCGCGGCGCGATGCCATGGTCGTGTTTTTCCTGGGCTTCTTCACGATGCTCAGCAACTTCTTCTTCTCGCAGTCGCTGCTGACCGCCGCCGCCATGCTGGTCGCGCTGCTGGGCCTGCTGATGGCCCTGGTCAACGCCCATATGCCGGTCGGGCGCCCGCCGCTCGCGCAGACTTTTCGCATCGCAGGCGCCATGGCACTTTTGGGTGCGCCCATCATGGTGGCGCTGTTCATGCTGTTCCCGCGCATGTCGCCGCTGTGGGGCATGCCCAGCGAGAACCTCACCGGGCGCAGTGGCCTGTCGGGCAATATGAAGATCGGCGACATGGCCGAGATTGCGCTCGACGAGCGGGTGGCGATTCGCCTGCGTTTTGAGGGCGCGCCCACCGACGTGCCACCACAGTCGATGCTGTACTTCCGCGGGCCCGTCATGACCGGGTTCGACGGCCGGCAGTGGCAGGCCGAACCGTTTCGCGAAGACAGCGCCTGGGCCGCCCGCGCGGCGCTGCCCGCCAACCTGCAGACCAGTGGCCCGGCGGTGCGCTACGAAGTAACGCTGGAGCCCCAGCGGCAGCCCTGGCTCATGGTGCTGGAGGCCACGCCCGAGGCGCCGCAGCTGCCCAACATGCAGGCCTACATGACCCAGGACCTGCAGTGGATGACCACGCGGCCCATCACCGATGTGCTGCGCTACCAAGCCGTGAGCTACCCCGAGTTCCGCCACGGCCCCCAGCAGTCTGTCCGCCAACTGCGCGTGTACACCGAACTGCCGCCCGGCTTCAACCCCCGCACGCTGGAGCTGGCCGCACAGATGCGCTCGGACCCGGCACTGGCCAATGCCCGCACGGACGTTCTGGTCAACGCCGTCCTGCAGCGCCTGCGCACCGGCGGCTACACCTATTCGCTCGACCCCGGCGTCTATGGCGAACACACCGCCGACGAGTTCTGGTTCAGCCGCAAGGAAGGCTTTTGCGAGCACATCGCCTCCGCCTTCGTGGTGCTGATGCGCGCCATGGACGTGCCTTCGCGCATCGTCACCGGCTACCAGGGCGGCGAACGCAACCCCGTGGACGGCTACTGGACGGTGCGCAACGCCGATGCCCACGCCTGGGCCGAGGTCTGGATGGAAGGCCGTGGCTGGGTGCGCGTGGACCCCACCGGTGCGGTGTCGCCGGGCCGGGTGGGGGCGTTTCAGCGCCTGCGGGCGCCCCAAGGCGCATTTGCCGCAGCCATGGGCAGCTTCAGCCCGGGAATGGTGCAAAACCTGCGCGCTGTCTGGGAAGCCGTCAACAACGGCTGGAACCAGTGGGTGCTCAACTACACCCAGAGCCGCCAAATGGACCTGCTCAAGGCCCTGGGGTTCGAGTCGCCGAGCTGGCAGGACCTGACCACGGTTCTGGGCTATCTCATCATCACCACGGCACTGGGCGCTGGGGCCTGGAGCCTGTGGGAGCGCAGCCAGCACGACCCATGGCTGCGGCTTCTGGCGCGCACGCGCCAGCGCTTGGCGCGCGCCGGCCTCAAACTGCCAGACAACCTCCCGCCCCGCGCCATGGCTGAACGCGTGCGGGCACAATTCGGGGCCCCAGCCGCCGCGCTGGCCGACTGGCTGCTGCGCCTGGAGCGCCTGCGCTACGCCCGCGAGCCTGAAGCCGAACTGGGCGCCCTGCGCAGCGAGTTCCGCAGCCTGCCGTGGCCCAAGCCCGCCAAACACTGAATTCCACCGACACCGGACATGCTGAAGACCCTGCGCCGCACCGCTACTGCACTTGCAATCGTATTTATAGCTACAACACCAATATCAACAAGCGCTAGCCCGCAAAAAAGCCAGAAAGAATCAGTCAAAAACAGCACCACGCCCGCGCGGCAACCCGCCGTGCTGTACGCCACCCGTCCCGAGGCCCTGCAGTTTGCCGACGACCTCGCGGCGCGCCGCGACCTGGACCGCGGATGGGTGCGCCAGGCGATTGGCCAGGCGCGGTTTCTCACACAGGTGCCGCGCCTCATGCTGCCGCCCCCCGCTGGCACGCCCAAGAACTGGCGCGTGTACCGCAGCCGCTTTGTCGAGCCGATCCGCATCCGCGCGGGTGTGCGCTTCTGGCAGCAGAACCAGGCCGCGCTGGAGCGCGCCGAGCTCGAATACGGCGTACCGGCCGAGATCATCGTCGGCATCATCGGCGTGGAGACCATCTACGGCCAGCAGATGGGTACCTTCCGCGTGATGGACGCCCTGGCCACGCTTGCCTTCGACTTTCCGTCGGCCCATCCGCGTGCCAAGGAGCGGACCGAGTTCTTTCGCCGAGAGCTTGAGCAGTTCCTGAGCTTCACCAACCGCAGCAACACCGACCCCTTCGAGCCGCGCGGCAGCTACGCCGGGGCGATGGGTCTGGGCCAGTTCATGCCTTCCAGCTGGGTGCGCTATGCGATCGACTTCGATGGCGACGGCCGGGTGGACCTGTTCAACAGCCCGGCCGACGCGATTGGCTCGGTGGCCAACTACTTTCGCGGCCACGGCTGGACGCCCGGCATGCCCACACACTTCGGGGTGCAGTTCGACACGGCGCGCCTGCAGCTCGACGAATTGATGGCACCCGACATCCTGCCCACCTTCAGCGTGGCCAGCATGTTGGCCAAGGGCGCCGTCCTCGACGCCGCTGGCGTGCAGCACAACGGGCCGTTGGCCCTGGTGGAGCTGCAGAACGGCGGCGACGCCCCCACCTACGTGGCGGGCACCGAAAACTTCTACGCCATCACCCGCTACAACTGGTCGAGCTACTACGCCATGTCGGTGATCGAACTGGGCCGCGAAGTGGCCGCGGCCCGCGCACGCTGACCGCCCACACGCCGGGGCGCATTCGGGAGCACTGTTGCGGTGCGCGCGGTACGCGGCAAGGTGTGCAGGGTAACTACAGGATGGCCGGGCGGGGTTTGCCGCGGCCCTCCAGCGCGCCGGCGCAAGTCGGTCCACAATGCCTCGCTTCGACCATTGCGACCATTGCGACCATTGCGAACGCTGCGGCAGCTTGCCGCAACGGCACGTGTCCTTGTTTACCCATTCCCATGCCTGCACCACTTTCACCAACACCCGCGGCAGACGCCATCGTCCGCGTGCGCGGCGTGAGCAAAACCTACGCTGGCGGCTTCGAAGCGCTCAAGAACATTGACCTCGACATCCGGCGCGGCGAGATCTTCGCCCTGCTCGGCCCGAACGGCGCGGGCAAGACCACGCTCATCAGCGTGATCTGCGGCATGAGCAACGCCACGGCCGGGACCATCAGCGCTGACGGCCACGACACCGTGCGGGACTACCGCGCGGCCCGTGCGGCCATCGGCCTGGTGCCCCAGGAGCTGCATACCGACTCGTTTGAGACCGTGTGGGCCACGGTCAATTTCAGCCGGGGCCTGTTCGGCAAGGCGCCCAACCCCGCGTTCATCGAGAAAATCCTCAAAGACCTGTCGCTCTGGGACAAGAAGGACAGCAAGATTCTTGCGCTGTCCGGCGGCATGAAACGCCGCGTGCTGATCGCGAAGGCGCTATCGCACGAGCCCAAGATCTTGTTCCTTGACGAGCCCAGCGCGGGCGTGGACGTGGAGCTGCGCCACGACATGTGGCGCCTGGTGCGTGCGCTGCGCGATGCGGGCACCACCATCATCCTCACCACGCACTACCTGGAGGAGGCCGAAGACATGGCGGACCGCATCGGCGTGATCCGCAAGGGCGAGTTGATCGTGGTGGAAGACAAGGACGTGCTGATGCGCAAGCTGGGCAAGAAGCAGCTGGCACTCACGCTGCAGCAACCGATGGAGCAGGTACCCCCGGCGCTCGCCCGCTGGCCGCTGGCGCTCAGCCAGGGTGGTACCACGCTCACCTACACCTTCGACACCCAGCAAGAAGACATCGCAACAGAAAGCACCCCGAGCATGACCGGCCTGAACCTGCATGGCGTGCGCGCCATCTACCGCTTCGAGATGAACCGGGCGTTTCGCACCTGGATGCAAAGCCTGATCGCACCAGTGCTGTCCACGGCGCTGTATTTCATCGTCTTTGGCTCGGCCATCGGCTCGCGCATGGGCGACATCGGCGGCGTGAGCTACGGGGCCTACATCATCCCGGGCCTGCTCATGCTGTCGCTGCTTTCCGAAAGCATTTCCAACTCGGCTTTTGGCATCTACATGCCCAAGTGGTCCGGCACCATCTACGAACTGCTCAGCGCGCCGGTCAACTGGGTGGAAGTGCTGCTGGGCTATGTGGGCGCGGCGGCCAGCAAATCGCTGCTGGTGTCGGTGCTCATCCTCACCACCGCCAGGGTGTTCGTGCCCTACGAAGTGGCGCATCCGGTGTGGATGGTCGGTTTCCTCGTGCTCACCGCCGTGACGTTCTGCCTGTTCGGCTTCATCATTGGCCTGTGGGCCGACAGCTTTCAAAAGCTGCAGGTGATCCCGCTGCTGGTCATCACGCCGCTGACCTTTTTAGGCGGTGCGTTCTACAGCATCAGCATGCTGCCGCCGTTCTGGCAGACCGTCTCCCTGTTCAACCCGGTGGTCTATCTCATCAGCGGGCTGCGCTGGGCGTTCTACAGGCCGATGTGCACATCGGTGTGAGCGCAGGCATGACGCTCGTGTTCATGGCCTCGTGCCTCGTCGTGGTGTGGTGGGTGTTCAAGACGGGGCGCCGCATCCGGCGCTGAACGCACCGCCTTGATTTCCTGAGGTGCTGGTCGGGACCTGTCAGGGCCGCTGCATGGTGCAGCTGTGCGGCTGCTGTGCCTTGGCGGCGGAGATCTGCCTCACCACGCGAAAGCCGTAGCCCGAGCCTTCCACGTCGAACTTCACGCCCGGTGCGCCCTTCTTGTCCATCACGCCCACCACCAGCGCCTGCTGAAACTGGTGGTCCGCCGCACGCATGCTGCCGCCCTGGCCCGAGAGCTGCACGTTGGCGCTCTCCATCTGGCGCGCCACGGCCACGGCGTCGGTGCTGCCCGCGCGTTCGATGGACTGGGCCAGCGCCTCGACCATGAGCTGCATGCGCATGTGCACGTAGTCGTCCTGCGGCTTGGGAAAGCGCGTGCGGAACGACTGGTAGAACGCCTCGCTCTGCGCGCCCGGCACGTTGGGTAGCCAGTCGGCCACGGCCACCACCTTGCCGATGCCCGCATCGCCGATGGCGGCGGGCGCACCCAGTGCGTTGCCGTAGAAGGTGTAGAAGCTGCCTTCGTAGCCCACCTCGCGCGCGGCCTTGACCAACAGCGTGAGGTCGTTGCCCCAGTTGCCCGTGACCACGGCCTGCGCGCCGCTGGTCTTGATCTTCACCGCATAGGGCGCGAAGTCCTTCACGCGGCCGATGGGGTGCAGCTCGTCGCCCACCACGGCTACATCGGGGCGTTGGGCGGCTAGCTGCTTCTTGGCCTCGCGCAACACGGCCTGGCCGAAACTGTAGTCCTGGCCGATGAGGTAGACGCTCTTGATGGCCTTGTCTTCGCGCATCACTTCCATGAGCGCGGCCATGCGCATGTCGGCATGGGCGTCGAAGCGAAAGTGCCAGAAGCTGCATTTCTCGTTGGTGAGGATGGGGTCCACCGCCGAGTAGTTCAGGAAGATCACGCGCTTGTTCGGCTCGCGCTCGTTGTGCTTGTTGATGGC
>SDXZ01000380.1 GCA_004210805.1 Acidovorax sp. | reverse complement strand
TCGGTGTCGCCCTCTTCGTAGACACATTCCATGTCGAATTTCTCCTCGGCCTTTTCGGCCCACGAGAAGGCAATCTTGCGGGCCTCTTTCAGGCCCAGTTGGTGTTCGCGATGGATGTGAATGTCAGGCACCGGATGTCTCCTTCGGGGTTACCAGTGCACGCAGCGCCTCGTGGCGCCCGGGCAGCGGCTGGCGGGTCAATTGTCGAACGGCATCATAAAACCGGGGCCAGTCCCGGCCCTGCTGCTCGAACAGGGCCTCGAACGCGGGCACCAGTTCGTCGTAGGCGGCCTGCGCGGCAAAGCTGGCGTTGTTGGCCTTGGCCACCCAGCGGTCGTAGCCTGCGACCTGGGCCGTGGTGACCTGCGCCACGGCACCGGGTGTGGTGCCCAGCCACTGCGCACGCAAGCGGTCGTAGCTGGCGCGAAAATCCTGCATTGCTACTGTTTTTATAGCATTCAGCGCTTGCTGATCAAGCGCTAGGGCCTCTTTTTGTTCATAAATGGCCGCAAGGCGTGCCCGCGTGGCCCGCGTCAGGGCGCGGAAGGCGGCGCGCCGTGACTCGCTGGTGGCGTAGGCCTCGCGCGCGGCGGGTGTCGAGTGCTCGGCCAGCCACCGTGCCACGCCAATGCGCTCGACCGCGGTGGCAAAGGATTCGTTGAAGAGCGTGTCGCCCTCGGCATAGACCACCTGGTGCGCGAGTTCGTGGAACAGCAGGCGCACGAAGTCGCCCTCGGGCCAGGCGATGAAGGTGTTCAGCAGCGGGTCGCCGCCGGCCCAATTCATGTAGCCGAGCGTGGAATACGCGGGCACGCCGTAGACCTCCACCTCCAGGCCCTGGGCGGCCAACTGGTCGGCCTCGGCTTGGGCATCGGCCTGCGTGAAGTAGCCGCGGTAGCCGATGCAGCCAGTGACAGGGAAACACCAGGTGTGCAGCTTGAGTGCATAAGGCGGCGCGGCCACCACGTTCCATACGGCGGCGGAGCGCTTGAGGTCCGCGTACCGGCGGTAGCTGGCGTTGTCGGGCAGGCCCAGTTCGGCCGCCGCAAAGGTGCGCGCCTTCTGTGCCAGCTGCAGCCGTTCTCGCAGTGCGGGGTTGATATCGGGCCGCGCGAGCCAGTGGTCGATGGGCTCGGCGGCCTGCAGCAGCTGCACATGGCCGCGCACCGATTGCCAGTAGTAGCCCAGCGAGCTGCTGGTGCTGGCGCAACCGCCCAGCAATGCGGCGCAGGTGAGGGTGAAGGTCAGCCGCGGCGCTGGTGAAATCTACGGTTGGCAGTCGAAGCGCAGCGATGGCCTGCATGCAGTGCATATACAGACAGACAGGCTGGTGGAGCACGCGACGACGCAGCGGGTCGTCAACGAGGCCTTCGCCGAGGAGCGGCCGCACCTGCGGCCGCT
>SDXZ01000223.1 GCA_004210805.1 Acidovorax sp. | reverse complement strand
GTCAACCTGGACTACGTGCTGCCCACCTGGAGCCACCCGCTGCTCACGTCCTACCAGGGCGACCTGACCGACGAGGCATCGACCCGCGAACGCGCGGCCGAGATCGCCGCAAAACACAAGGTCACGGCGCTGGTGAACAACGCCGGCGCCACGCGCCCCGGCACCATCGACACCGCCACGACGGCGCAGCTGGATGACGTGGTGGGCCTGCACCTGCGCGCGCCCATGCTGCTGGTGCAGGCCTTTTTGCCCAGCCTGCGAGCCAGTGGCCAGGGCCGCATCGTGAACATGTCGTCGCGCGCCGCTTTGGGCAAGGCCGACCGCATTGTGTATTCGGCCACCAAGGCCGGGATGATCGGCATGACGCGCACGTTGGCGATGGAACTGGGTCGCGACGGCATCACCGTCAACGCCATCGGCCCTGGGCCGATTGCCACCGAACTGTTCCGCCAGAGCAACCCCGAGGGCGCGCCGCAGACCGAGCGCATTCTCAAAAGCATTGCTGTGGGCCGCATGGGCACCGCCGAGGATGTGGCCCGCGCCGCGCTGTTCTTTCTCTCCCCCGACAACGGTTTTTTGACGGGACAGATCCTGTACGTGTGCGGAGGCACCACGCTGGGGGTCGCCCCTGTTTAGCGTGTGATCTAACGACTTTCATCGCCCTCTGAGCGAGGGCGCCCACCGATGTTCTCGCCCTGGCGCCCGCGCCCGGTTGAGGCCATGGCACGGCCGCACCGCGGCGTGCTGCACCCATTTCTTTTCACCACCATCCTGAAGGAGACAAGCCTCATGACCACTTCCACGACCTTTGCGGGCCGCCGCTTTGCCCTGGGCGCCATCGCCTCTGCCGCCGCGCTGGGCGCAGGCCTCATGGCCAGCTCCGCCGCACTGGCGCAGGCCTATCCAGCCAAGCCCGTCACCATCGTCGTGCCGTTCGCTGCGGGCGGCACCACCGACATCCTCGCGCGCATCATCGGCCAGGCACTGACCACGGAACTCGGCCAATCGGTCATCGTGGACAACCGCGCCGGCGCTGGCGGCAACATCGGCGGCGCACTGGCGGCCAAGGCCCCGGCCGACGGCTACACGCTCTTCATGGGCACGGTGGGCACACACGCCATCAACGCCGCGCTGTATAAGAAGATGCCGTTCGACCCCATCAAGGACTTCGCGCCGCTCACGCGCGTGGCCAACGTGCCCAACCTGCTGGTGGCCAACCCGGCCCAGCCTTTCAAGACCGTGCCCGAGCTGATCGCGTACGCCAAGGCCAATCCCGGCAAGCTCAACTTTGGCTCGTCGGGCAATGGCAGCTCCATCCACCTGTCGGGCGAGCTGTTCAAGAGCCTGGCCAAGGTGGACATGGTGCACGTGCCCTACAAGGGCAGCGCACCGGCTGTGACCGACCTGCTGGGCAACCAGATCGGCATCATGTTCGACAACATGCCCTCGGCGATTCAACACGTGCGTTCAGGCAAGCTGGTGCCGATTGCGGTGACCACGGCCAAGCGCTCGCCCGAGCTGCCCAATGTGCCGACCATCGCCGAAGCCGGTGTGGCGGGTTATGAGGCGACTTCATGGTTCGGCATGTTCGCGCCCACCGGCACGCCCGCGCCGGTGCTGGCCAAGTTGAACACCACGCTGGCCAAGGTGCTGAACCAGGCTGAGGTGAAGAAGAAGATCAACGAGCAAGGCGCCGAGACGTACAGCGAGACGCCCGAGCAGTTTGCTGCCTTCATCCAGGCTGAATCGGTGAAATGGGGCAAGGTCGTCAAGGAATCGGGTGCAAGTTTGGACTGACCCCCTGAGTCGCTGCGCGCCTTCCCCCTGAAAGGGGGACGCCCCCAGCGCGGCGGGGCGGCCCTTGCGCGGGGGCCCTGGCTTTGGCCGCGCCAGTTACAACGTGGCGCTACCAGCGTGGCTGTTCAGCGCCGCCCCAGGGTCCACCAGGTCAGCAGCCCCAGCGCCAGCCCCCAGCAGGCCGAGCCCAGGCCCAGCAGGCTCACGTTGGAGGCAGTGACCACAAAGGTGACCAGTGCGGCTTCGCGTTCGCTGGGTTCGGCCAGGGCGCCAATCAGCCCGTTCTGGATGGCGCCCAGCAGTGCCAGGCCGGCCACGGTGCTCACCAGTGCGGCGGGCAGCTGGGCAAAGGCGTAGGTGATGGCGCCTGCAAAGCTGCCCAGCAGCAGATAGAACGCACCGCAGGCCACGCCGGCCACCCAGCGCTTTTCGGGCAGCGGGTGGGCTTCTTCGCCGGTGCAGATGGCGGCGGTGATCGCCGCGAGGTTGATGCCATGGGCACCGAACGGCGCCAGCAACAGGCTGGCCAGGCCGGTGCCCGCGATGAGCTGGTTGTTGTGCGCGGTGTAGCCCGAGGCGCGCAGCACGGCCACGCCAGGAACCTGTTGGCCGGTGAGGCACAGCACTGCCAGGGGTACGGCGGTGCTCAGGATGGCCGTCCACGAAAATTCGGGCGTGGTCCACACCGGCAACGCCAGCCCCCAGACGGAGAGCGATGTGCCCAGGGCGCTGGCGGCGGGTTGCGCGGCCACCTGCCCCCAGCCCAGCCATTGCCACAGGGCCACGCCAAGCAACAGGGTCAGCGCGATCGCATAACGGGCCGAGCGCTGCTTGAACAGCAGGTAGCCCGCAAACATGGCACCCACCAGCCAGGGCGCGCCCTCCACCGTGCTGCGGGCCGCGCCAAAGGCGTCCACGCCAAAACGCAGCAGGATGCCCGCCAGCATGGCAGCGCACAGGCTGCGCGGGATGCGCGCCATCAACCGGTCGAAGACGCCGGTCCAGCCGATCAGCAGCAATGCCGCCGCGGCCACCAGATAAGCGCCAATCACCTGGCTGTAGGGCAGGGCCACCAGCGCGCTCGCCAGCAGCGCCGCGCCGGGCGTGTTCCACGCGCAGACCACGGGCACGCGCTGGCGCCAGCTCATCCACAGCCCGCACGCCCCGGCGCCGATGGAGATGGCCCATACCCACGAGGTGACCTGCGCCGCCGACAGGTGCCCGGCCTGCGCGGCCTGCAGCAGCAGCAAAAAGGGGCCGGCATACGAGATCAGCACGGCCACCAGCCCGGCCACCACGGCGGGGAACAGGTCGTGGGCCGTGGCCATCCAGCGGGTGCGGGTCGCGGGGTCGGGCAATACGGGGACTGGGCCCGTGGTGGCGGGCACAGTGCCAGCAACGCGGGTCGAGGCGGTCGCCAATACCGGCGATGGGTGTGTGGGGTGGTGCTGCGTTGTCATGGGGCCATGGTGCCTGCAGGCCACCCCCCAAGCGGGCACAGTCCGCCCACGGTTTATGCTGTACAGATGGCTGAATCTTCATCTGTACTGCAGCACAGTTACCTGCAACTTGCACAGCTGGTGCGCCGCGACATTGCCCAGCAACGCTATGCGCCGGGCGAGCGCCTGCCGTCGGTGCGCGCGCTGGCCGCGGCGCAGGGCGTGAGCGTGGCCACCGTGGTGCGTTGCTACCGCCACCTGGAGGCCCTGGGCGCCGTGCAGGCGCGGCACAAGTCCGGCATGTATGTCGCAGAGCCCACCCCGGGTCACGCCGCTTCAGCCGGGCCGGGCGGGGCCGCCGCGCGGGGCGTGCGCCAGGCACAGGCCAGCGCGCAGCCCACTCCGCCGCCGGTCGAGTTTGACCGCCTGGTGTCGCTGGAGCACCGCATGACCCAGCTGTATTCGCTGACCACACAGCAGCCCCTGCAGTGGGGGCTGCACCTGGCCAACGCCGCGCCCGCCTGGTACCCCACCGACGCCCTGGCCCGCATCGCCCAGCGCCTGCTGCGCAGCCAGCCCGAGATGCTGGGCGCCTACCCCACCGGCAGCGGCCTGCCCGCGCTGCGCACCGAGCTGGCAAGTTGGATGGCAACCTACGGCCTGGACCTGCAGCCCGAAGAACTGCTGGTGACCAACGGCAGCACTGAAGCCCTCAACGTCGCGTTGCGCGCCGTCGCCCGGCCGGGTGATGCGGTGGTGGTGGAGTCGCCGGTGTACTTTGGCCTGCTGCAGATGCTGGGCAACCTGGGCCTGCGCGCCATCGAGCTGCCCTGCACGCCGGGCGAAGGCATGAGCCTGGAAGCGCTGGAATACGCGCTGGAGCACCAGGGCGGCGTGCGCGCCGTGGTCGCCATGCCCAACTTCCAGAACCCGCTGGGCAACACCATGCCCGACCGCAACAAGCGCCGCCTGCTGCGCCTGGTGGAGCAGCACGATCTGGCGCTGATCGAGGACGATGTGTTTGGCGATCTTTCGCACACGCCGCACCGGCCCCAGCCTGTAAAAGCGTGGGACCGCCACGGCCGCGTGATCTATTGCGGCAGCAGCAGCAAGAGCCTGGCCCCGGCGTTCCGGCTGGGCTGGACATCGGGCGGGCGCTGGCATGCGCGCATGGAGTCGCTCAAGCTGAGTACCTCGCTCGCGGCGCCTTGGCTGGAGCAGGCGGTGATGGCCGAGTTTCTGCGCAGCGGCGCGCTGCAGCCGCACCTGCGCCGCCTGCGCGAGCGGCTCGCCCAGACCACGCCGCGCGCGACCGAGGCGGTGCGCAAGCATTTCCCGGCTGGCACGCGGGTGCACAGCCCGGCGGGTGGATGGTGGCTGTGGCTGGAACTGCCCGAGCCCGTGGATTCGCTCGCGCTGCTGCGGCTGGCCGTGGCGCACGGCATTGCCTTCACGCCCGGGGCGCTGTTCTCGACCACCGCCAAATACGCGAGCTACCTGCGCCTGAACATCGCCCGCCCCTGGACGCGTGAGCTGGAGCAGGCGGTGCGCCAGCTGGGGCACCTCGCCGGGAGCCTCCCCTTGGGTTAGAGAGGAAGGCCCAGGCCCTGAGTGTGGCCAAATTTTGAATAAAAATGGCCGCTAGCGCTTGATTGGTAATGCTTTATTGCTACTAAAAATATAGCAATATGCAATGGAGCCATCAGGCATTCACGCGGTACACCTGCCCCGTCTGCCCGCCCTCCACGCTGCGCTGGTAGGCACGGGCTGCGCGTTCAGCGGGCACGGGCTCAAAGCCGGGGAAGAACGGCCCATACACCCCCACCGACTCGGTCAGGATGGTGGGGCTCACGGCGTTGATGCGCAGCCCGCGCGGCAGCTCGATGGCGGCGGCGGCCACGAAGCCTTCGATGGCGGCATTCACCGCCGTGGCGTTGGCGCCGTTGCGGATGGGCTCGATGGAGAGCACGCCACTGATCAGCGTGATGGAGCCGCCATCGTTCAGGTATTTGTGGCCCAGCAGCGCCAGTTGCACCTGGCCCAGCAGCTTGTCCTGCAAACCCAGGCTGAACTGCTCGGCCGTCATCTCGGTGAGGGGCCCAAAGTGCAGGTTGCCGGCGGTGTTGACGATGGCGTCCACCCGGCCGACCGCGGCGAACAGCGCAGCCAGCGACGCGGGCTGAGACAGGTCTGCGCGGTGCGTGCCGCTGCTCCGGCCCACGGTGATCACGTCGTGGCGTGCGCCCAGGTTGGCTTGCACGGCCTGGCCGATGGTGCCGCTGGCGCCGATGAGAAGAATCTTGGACATGGTGATTTCCTTGAAGTGAAAGAAGGGTTGAAGAAGAACAACAATCGACAGCCCCGATTCTTTTGTGAATCAATCAATGCATAAAGTACATTGAAGTTCTTCTTGTACTAACTGTTGATTAGGAATCGCCATGGACAAGCTCCGCAACATGGAGGTCATGGCCGCCGTGGTCGAGGCCGGCAGTTTTGCCGCCGCCGCGCGCCAGCTGGGCATCTCCGCCGTGATGGTGGGCAAACACATCCAGCAGCTCGAGGGCCACCTGAGTGCGCGGCTTTTCCAGCGCAGCACGCGCCAGAACAGCCTGACCGAGGTGGGCGCTGCGTTCTACGAAGACAGCAAGCGCGTGCTGGAGCAGGTGCGCTGGGCCGAATCCGCTGTGGAGCGCAGCCGCGCCGTGCCCCAGGGCCTGCTGCGTGTGAGCGCACCCTTCACGCTGGGCAACCACGTCATTGCGCCGCTGGTGGCCGACTTTCTGCAGCGCCACGAACAGGTGCGTGTGGACCTGCAGCTCACCGACAGCGTGGTGGACTTGGCCGGAGAGGGCTTTGACGTGGCGGTGCGCATCGGCAAGGTGGTGGATGAAGGCCTGGTGGCCCGCCCGCTGCGCCCCTACCGCATGGTGATTGCCGCCGCGCCGGCCTACCTACGGCGCCACGGCACGCCCGAGCGCGCGGCCGACCTGGCGCAACACCAGTGCCTGGGCCATTCGGTATGGCAGCGCCGTGTGGAATGGACGCTGCGCGACGGCAACGAGGAGTTCTTCTGGCCCGAGCACGCCCGCCTGACCTGCAACCAGGGCGACGGCCTGCGCCAGGCCGCGCTGCGCGGGCTGGGGCTGATCATGCAGCCGGAGGTGCTACTGGCCGACGACCTCGCCAGCGGCGCGCTGGTCGCAGTGATGGCGCACTGCCTGCCCGCAGCGCGCGCGGTGCAACTGGTCTATGCGCCGGACCGGCGGCAGCTGCCCAAGCTGGCGCGGTTTGTGGAGCATGTGGTGGGGGCGCTGGGCGCCGCCTGAGCTTCTCGCTCGCTGGCTGGATGGTTGTCTTCAGCCAGCGGCCTATTCCACCGCGCTGTGTGGCGCCACTGGCCCGATCTTGAACACCCCGCTCACCCGCGCACAGGGCTCGCCGTCGGCCGTGACCAGGCCCTGCGCAAACACCAGCGAGCGTGTGATGCGCAGGGGCTCGGCCTCTCCC
>SDXZ01000222.1 GCA_004210805.1 Acidovorax sp. | reverse complement strand
CCGACCAACGTGGTGCGGGTGGTGCTGCAGGGCGGCTACCTGCCCGCCACGGCCGGCAACCCGCGCCCGCACGGCATGCCGCCGTTTCAGCAAACGCTGGGCGACGAGGACGTGGCGGCGGTGGCCACCTTTGTGCGCAACAGCTGGGGCAACCGGGCGCCCGGTGTGGGTACCATCGAGGTTTATCGCGCCCGCGAGCGGCGCGGTTTGTAGCCCCCGCCGTTTGCCGCCCTGGCAACCGGCCCGGGCGGACGACCCAGGAGTTGCATTGATGGAAAGCCCGGCTGTGCTGCCTGACCCCGCCTCTGGGGCCCCTGCACTGAACAACACTGCTGCCACTGCGTCAGCCCCATCCACCGCCCGCTGGTGGGCGGTGTGTCTGTGCGCCGGGTGGTGTGGCACCTGCCGGGACTACCGGCCTCTGTTCGACGAGCTTGCCCGGGCGCATCCTGAAGTGCGTTTTGAGTGGGTGGACATCGAGGATGAATCCGAGATCGCCGGTGATCTGGATGTGGAAACTTTCCCCACTTTGCTGATTGGTCGCGACCGCACCGCGCTCTTTTTGGGGCCGCTGCTGCCGCAGGCCCCCGTACTGGGGCGACTGCTAACCAGCCTGCAGGCGGGCGCGCAGGGCAGTGCAGGCACGGGTGGCGAAGCGCAGGATGTGTTTGAGCGGGTGCTGGAAGCGCGGGGTGGCTGAGGCGCTGGGGGCGTTTGCCGGCCCACGACTGGCCCGGCGGCTGCTCGCCCCGCGATTGCGCGAGTCCAAGGCTGTCGGCCCATACGGACTGCGGCCGCGATCAACAATCAGTGCCTGGCCCCAATCGCTATCACAGTTGTAGCTGGTTGCGCTGATCGGCCGTGCGCCAGAGGCCTTTTGGGGCCCTGGATCTGCGATTGCGGCCGGGCCGGGGCCCGCATGGCCGCTGGGTTTGCGCGTTTCGGCGCGTAGAGGCAACAGTGACGCCACGGTTTGCCTTGGCAAATCAAGGCTTTGCAGGCTACAATACGAGTCTCACGACCAAACGGGCGGGTACCAACCGCCCGTTTTTTTTGGTCGAACGCTTTTGGAGCTCGAAGCTGTCGGAGAAGAGTCTCCGGGGGTTATCGGGTTTTTTGTTTTGGACTTGCGCAAACAGGGGTGCACCGGAAGTGCCTCCACGGGATGGGCGGCTCGCCCGGTCTCGAATTGCGCAAGTTGTGTGGTGTTTTACCGGGATTGAACTGAACACGTGGCATTGCAGCAAGTCGTTGAACAAATAGTGACGGGCCTGGGATATGACCTGGTGGAGATCGAGCGCTCCGCCGGGGGGCTGCTGCGTGTCACCATCGACTTGCCCTGGGTGCAGCCGGCCGCCGATGCGCCCGCGCCCCTGGTGGAGCAGTATGTCACCGTCGAGGATTGCGAGAAGGTCACGCGCCAGCTGCAGTTTGCGCTGGAAGTCGATGGCGTCGAGTACAAGCGCCTTGAAGTGTCCTCGCCCGGCATCGACCGTCCCCTGCGCCACGACCAGGACTTCGTGCGTTTCGAAGGCTCGGTCATCGACATCACATTGAGGGCGCCGATCGGCGCCGCAGGCGGCGGGCAAGTCAACGCCACCCGCAAAAAATTTCGCGGCACGCTCGAGCGGGCCGACAACGGCGGATGGCAGATCGTCTGGAGCGAAGAGCCCCCCGTGAAACCAGGTCAAAAAGTCAGCAAGAAACGCGTGCCTGCTCCGTTGCAGGCCATGGGCTTCACCCTGGATGAAATCCGGGACGCCCGTCTGGCCCCCATTGTGGATTTCAAGGGGCGCGCGGGCAAGGCTGGGTCAGCACCTGCCCCTGCTGCTGAATAAATGGGGCAGGGCTGCACTGCGCAGCCACCGCCCTCAGGTGATTGAAATAGGAGAGTCGTCGCATGAATCGCGAATTGTTGATGTTGGTTGAGGCCATTTCACGCGAGAAGAACGTGGAGCGTGATGTGGTCTTGGGCGCCGTGGAGTCGGCCCTGGCCCAGGCTACCAAGAAGCTGTACCAGGGCGAGGTGGACATTCGCGTGTCCGTGGATCGCGACAGCGGCAACTATGAGACTTTCCGCCGCTGGCTCGTCGTGCCCGACGATGCCGGTCTGCAGAACCCCGAAGCCGAAGAACTGCTCATGGATGCGAAGGATCGCATCGCCGACATCGAAGTCGGTGAGTACATCGAAGAAGGCGTCGAGTCCGTCCCGATCGGCCGCATTGGCGCCATGGCGGCCAAGCAGGTCA
Source organism: Acidovorax sp. (assembly GCA_004210805.1). GTDB lineage: Bacteria > Pseudomonadota > Gammaproteobacteria > Burkholderiales > Burkholderiaceae_C > Acidovorax. The sequence goes on along the minus strand of SDXZ01000222.1, from coordinate 5,266 downwards.
TCCTGCAGAAGATCCGCGACGCCGAGCGCGAAATGCTGCTCAACGACTTCATGTCGCGCGGCGAACGCATCTTTACCGGCACCGTCAAGCGCATGGACAAGGGCGACATCATTGTCGAGTCCGGCCGTGTCGAAGGCCGCCTGCGCCGTGGCGAGATGATCCCCAAGGAAAACCTGCGCAGCGGCGACCGCGTGCGGGCCATGATCATGGAAGTGGACCTGACGCTGCGCGGCGCCCCCATCATCCTGTCGCGCTCGGCGCCTGAGTTCATGATCGAGCTCTTCCGCCACGAAGTGCCTGAGATCGAACAGGGCCTGCTGGAGATCAAGAGCTGCGCCCGCGACCCCGGTTCGCGCGCCAAGATTGCGGTGCTGTCGCACGACAAGCGCGTGGACCCCATCGGCACCTGCGTCGGCGTGCGCGGCACCCGTGTGAACGCCGTGACCAACGAACTCGCTGGCGAACGCGTAGACATCGTGCTGTGGTCCGAAGACCCGGCTCAGTTCGTGATCGGTGCGCTGGCCCCTGCCAACGTCTCGTCCATCGTGGTGGATGAAGAAAAGCACGCCATGGACGTGGTGGTGGACGAGGAAAACCTCGCCATCGCCATCGGCCGCGGTGGCCAGAACGTGCGCCTCGCGTCCGATCTGACTGGCTGGAAGATCAACATCATGGACGCCGCCGAAAGCGCGCAAAAGCTGGCCAGCGAAACCGACACGGCCCGCAAGCTGTTCATGGAAAAGCTGGATGTGGACGAGGAAATCGCCGACATCCTGATCTCCGAAGGCTTCAACAGCCTGGAAGAAGTGGCCTATGTGCCGCTCCAGGAAATGCTGGAGATCGAGTCTTTCGACGAAGACACCGTCAACGAGCTGCGTGCCCGCGCCAAGGATGCGCTGCTCACGATGGAAATCGCCCGTGAAGAGAGCGTGGAAGAGGTCTCGCAAGACCTGCGCGATCTTGAAGGCCTCACGCCGGAGCTGATTTCCAAGTTGGCTGAAGGCGGTGTGCACACACGTGACGACCTGGCCGATCTGGCCATTGATGAACTGACCGACCTGACCGGACAGTCTGAAGAAGATGCCAAAGCCTTGATCATGAAGGCGCGCGAACACTGGTTCGCGGGGCAGCAAGAGTAAGGGTCAGGGAGGCACGAACCATATATGTCCAGTAATACTGTCGCCGAGTTCGCAACCGAACTCAAGAAATCGCCTGAAACCCTGCTCGACCAGCTCAAGGCTGCCGGCGTGGGCAAGGGTGCACCGTCTGACGCATTGACCGAGTCGGACAAGCAAAAGCTGCTTGCCTACCTGCAGGCCAGCCACGGCACGGCTTCGGCCGATCGCAAGAAGATCACGCTGGTGAAGAAGTCCACCAGCGAGATCAAGCAAGCCGATGCCAGCGGCAAGGCCCGCACGATCCAGGTGGAAGTGCGCAAGAAGCGCACCTTCATTCAGCGCGACGAAGGTGCCGAGGCAACTGCCGAGTCGGCAGCTTCCGCGGTCGAAGAGTCCGCTGTGTCGAGCGAAGATCTTGACTTGGCGCGCCGTGAGGAAGAAGCCCGCCGCCAGGCCGAGCTGATCCGCCGCCAGGAGACCGAGCTGGCCGAGAAACGCGCCGAACGCGAAGCCCGCGAGCAGCGTGAGCGCGAAGCCGAAGAACGCGCCAACGCCTACGCCGCCCAGGAAGCCGACAAAAAGGCCCAGGCGTCTGCCGTCAAGCAGGAAGCCACCCGCGAACAAGCTGCCGAGACCGCCGCGCGCAATGCGGCGCAGGTTGAAGCACGCGAGAAGGCCGCTGCAGAATCGAAGGCACGCGCCGACGAAGAAACTGCCCGGGCCACCGATCTCGATGCCCGCCGCCGCAAGGCCGAGGCCGAAGCTGCTGCAATCCGCTCGATGATGGCCACGCCCAAGAAGGCGGTCATGGTCGCGAAGAAGCCCGAAGAACCCAAGCCAGCCGTCAAGCCGGCTGCCGTGGGCGACGCCAAGAAGGGCACGCTGCACAAGCCGGCCGTGGGTACGGGTGTGGCGCGCGCAGGTGCCGCTACAACCACCGGCGCCGGTGCGCCGGGCGCAGGCAAGGAAGTGAAGTCGGCCAAGCTGTCCTCCAGCTGGGCCAACGACACCGCCAAGAAGAAGGAAATCAAGACCCGCGGCGACAGCAGCGGGGGTGTGGGCCGCAACAACTGGCGCGGAGGCCCGCGTGGCCGCCGCGGCGACAACCGCGATCACCGTGACGACCACCAGCAGGTGGCGCCGGTCGAAGCCCGCATCATCGAAGTGCACGTGCCAGAGACCATCACGGTGGCCGAGCTCGCGCACAAGATGTCGATCAAGGCCAATGAAGTCATCAAGGCCCTGATGAAGATGGGCCAGATGGTCACCATCAACCAGCCGTTGGACCAAGACACTGCCATGATCATGGTGGAAGAAATGGGCCACAAGGCAGTGGTGGCGGCGCTGGACGATCCAGAAGCCTTCACCGACGACGATTCGGCGCAACAAGACGTCGAGCTGCTGCCGCGCGCTCCGGTCGTGACCGTGATGGGCCACGTCGACCACGGCAAGACCTCGCTGCTGGACTACATCCGCCGTGCCAAGGTGGCCGCGGGCGAAGCCGGCGGTATCACGCAGCACATTGGCGCTTACCACGTGGAAACACCACGCGGCATGGTGTCGTTCCTCGATACCCCCGGTCACGAGGCCTTCACGGCCATGCGTGCCCGTGGTGCCCAGGCCACCGACATCGTGATTCTGGTCGTGGCTGCCGATGACGGCGTCATGCCCCAGACCAAGGAAGCCATCAAGCACGCCAAGGCGGCAGGTGTTCCTATCGTGGTGGCCATCACCAAGGCCGACAAGCCCGACGCCAATTTCGAACGCGTCAAGCAAGAGCTGGTGGTGGAGCAGGTGGTGCCTGAAGAATACGGCGGTGAGTCGCCGTTCGTGCCGGTGTCTTCCAAGACCGGCATGGGCATCGACACGCTGCTCGAGCAGGTGCTGCTCCAGGCTGAAATTCTGGAACTGAAGGCGCCTGTCGCATCGCTGGCCAAGGGCCTCGTGATCGAAGCCCAGCTCGACAAGGGCCGCGGCCCGGTTGCCACGGTGCTGGTGCAGTCCGGCACGCTCAAGGTCGGCGACATCGTGCTGGCTGGCCAGACCTATGGCCGCGTGCGTGCCATGCTGGACGAAAACGGCAAGGTCGCCAAGACGGCAGGCCCGTCGATCCCTGTCGAAATCCAGGGTCTGACGGAAGTGCCTCAGGCAGGCGACGAATTCATGGTGCTCACGGACGAACGCCGTGCCCGTGAAATCGCGACCTACCGTGCGGGCAAGTTCCGCAACACCAAGCTGGCCAAGCAACAAGCCGCCAAGCTCGAAAACATGTTTGCCGATATGACGGCGGGCGAAGTGAAGATGCTGCCCATCATCGTCAAGGCCGACGTGCAGGGTTCGCAGGAAGCGCTCGCCCAGTCGCTGCTCAAGCTCTCGACCGAAGAGGTCAAGGTCCAGCTGGTGTACGCCGCAGTGGGCGCCATCAGCGAGTCCGACATCAACCTGGCGATTGCCTCCAAGGCCATCGTGATCGGCTTCAACGTGCGGGCCGATGCCGGTGCGCGCAAGCTGGCCGAGAACAATGGCGTGGATCTGCACTACTACAGCATCATTTATGACGCTGTGGACGAGCTGCGTGTGGCGATGTCCGGCATGCTGGCACCAGAGCAACGCGAAGAGATCATCGGTACGGCCGAGATCCGTACGGTGTTCGTGGCGACCAAGATCGGCACGATTGCCGGTTCGTACATCACCTCGGGCATGGTCCATCGCAACGCACGCTTCCGCCTGCTGCGCGAAAACGTGGTGGTCTACACGGGCGAAGTCGATTCGATCAAGCGCCTCAAGGACGATGTCCGGGATGTCAAGGAAGGCTTTGAGTGCGGTATCAAGCTCAAGAACTACAGCGACATCAAGGAAGGCGATCAACTCGAGTTCTTTGACATCAAGGAAATCGCACGGACGCTGTAAGGCGACCGCTACGACGACAGAGCGACATGGCTGCAAAGAAGTCCGCTACCCCCAACCGCGCCTTCAAGGTCGCCGATCAGATCCAGCGCGATCTGACGGAGCTGATCGCGCGCGAGTTGAAAGACCCGCGCGTGGGCATGGTGACGCTGCAGGGCGTGGAGGTGACTCCGGACTACGCCCATGCCAAGGTGTTCTTCAGCCTGCTGACGGGCGACCCGGTGGAAACACAGGCCGCACTGAACCAGGCTGCGGGCTTCCTGCGCAATGGCTTGTTCAAGCGCTTGCACATCCACACCGTGCCTACGCTGCACTTCGTGTTTGTTTCTTCGCGCGCCAAAGAGGACTAGCACCATGAACGCGCCACGCACCAGGGTGCAGCGGCGCCCTGTGCATGGGGTGTTGCTGCTCGACAAGCCACTGGGTCTTTCCAGCAACGATGCGTTGCAGAAGGCCAAGTGGTTGCTGCGCGCCGAAAAAGCGGGCCACACTGGCACGCTGGATCCGCTGGCGACGGGCGTCTTGCCGCTGTGCTTTGGTGCGGCGACAAAATTCAGCCAGTTGCAGCTCGACGCCGCCAAGACCTACGAGGCCGTGGCCTTGCTCGGCACCACCACCACGACGGGCGATGCCGAAGGCGATGTGCTGGAGCGCCGAGAGGTCGACCCAACACAGCTCACGCCCGAGCGGCTGGCCGCCGTGCAGCAGCAGTTCACCGGCCCGATCCGCCAGGTGCCTCCCATGCACAGTGCGCTCAAGAAGGACGGCAAGGCGCTGTACGAGTACGCGCGTGCAGGCGTGACGGTGGAGCGCGAAGCGCGCGACGTCATCATTCATGCATTAAAAGTGACCCTGGCGCAAGCTGAGCAAGGGTTGGTAGCTATTAAATTGGTAGTGACCTGCAGCAAGGGCACGTACATCCGCACCCTGGGCGAGGACATCGGTGCCGCGTTGGGCTGCGGGGCGCACCTCACGTTTTTGCGCCGCATCGACACCGGTGGCATTGGCATAGAGCGCTGCGTCACGCTGGCTGAACTGGAAGCCATGCCCGAGGAAGACCGCCTTGCGAGCCTGGAGGCGCCGGAATCCCTGCTGGCGCAACATGTGCGTGTCACGCTGGACAGCGAGAATGCCGCTCGCTTCCTGTCGGGCGTGCGCCGCCGCGGGGCCTGGCCAGATGCCAGCGCCGTGGCGGTTTTTGGAGAGCATCCCCCGGCGCTGCTGGGTGTGGGCCACATCGT
>SDXZ01000379.1 GCA_004210805.1 Acidovorax sp. | reverse complement strand
TCACGAGAGAACCACATGAAGCGCACCTTTCAAATCTACCGCTACGACCCGGACAAGGACGCCAAGCCCTACATGCAGACCATCGAGATCGAACTCGACGGCCACGAACGCATGCTGCTCGATGCCCTGGTCAAGCTCAAGGAGCAAGATCCCACGCTGTCGTTCCGCCGCTCGTGCCGCGAAGGCGTGTGCGGCTCGGACGCCATGAACATCAACGGCAAGAACGGCCTGGCGTGCCTGACGAACATGAACACCCTCAAGGGCACGATTGTTCTCAAGCCCCTGCCCGGCCTGCCCGTCATCCGCGACCTGATCGTGGACATGACGCAGTTCTTCAAGCAGTACAACTCGATCAAGCCCTACCTCATCACGGAAGACCTGGCGCCCGAAAAGGAACGCCTGCAAAGCCCTGAAGAGCGCGAAGAGCTCAACGGCCTGTACGAGTGCATCCTGTGCGCCAGCTGCTCCACCAGCTGCCCCAGCTTCTGGTGGAACCCCGACAAGTTCGTGGGCCCTGCCGGTTTGCTGCAGGCCTACCGTTTCATCGCCGACAGCCGCGACGAAGCCACCGGTGCGCGCCTCGATAACCTTGAAGACCCCTACCGCCTGTTCCGCTGCCACACCATCATGAACTGCGTGGACGTGTGCCCCAAGGGCCTGAACCCCACGATGGCGATCGGCAAGATCAAGGAATTGATGGTGCGCCGCACCGTCTGACCCTCTCCAGAGCACCACCGCCATGTCTGAAAACTCGACCCCCGTCCTGCCGTCGCCGTCCGACGTGATGGAAGACCGCGAACGGGCCAAGCTGCATTGGCGCAGCCGGCGCGGCCTGCTGGAGAACGATCTCTACATCGAGAACTTCTTCGCACGCTTCGGGGCGGGCCTGACCTGGCGCCATGCCCACGGCATGACCACGCTGATGGACCTGGCGGATAACGACCTGCTGGATTTGCTGCTGCGGCGGCGTGAACCCGAAGGTCCCCTGGACACAGAAGAAGTACGCGAAGTACTCGGCATGCTGCGGCTCAGTGGTGGCGCAGCACGGCTACCGGCCTGACACGCAGACAAGGCCACCCCGCAATCCCGGCAACTCTCCCAAGGAAATTAACAATGAAGCTAGCTGACAACAAAGCCACCCTGTCGTTCAGTAATGGCGGCCCCAGCGTGGACCTGCCGGTCTACCAGGGCACCATCGGGCCGGACGTCATCGACATCCGCAAGCTGTATGCGCAGACGGGCATGTTCACTTATGACCCGGGCTTCCTGTCGACGGCAGCAACCCAGTCGGCCATCACCTACATCGATGGCGACAAGGGCGAACTGCTGTACCGCGGCTACCCCATTGAGCAGTTGGCGCAAAACTGCGACTTCCTGGAAACCTGCCACCTGCTGCTGTACGGTGACCTGCCCAACGA
>SDXZ01000221.1 GCA_004210805.1 Acidovorax sp. | reverse complement strand
GACCACGGCACGCTGCGCGCAGCGGGCCTGGATGTGTTTGCCACCGAGCCGCTGCCGCTCGACTCGCCCCTGCGCACCCACCCGCGCGTGACGCCGCTGCCGCACATCGGCTCGGCCACGCACGGCACGCGCCACGCCATGGCCGTGCTGGCCACCACCAACTTGCTGCAGGCGCTGGCCGGTGAGCGGCCCGCCGCCGTGTATAACGCCGCGCAAGCATGACCTCACCGACACCCGCACCATCTGCGACACCCGGCACGCCCCGCGCCCGCCCCACCATCGCCGATGTCGCGGCCGAGGCCGGCGTTTCCAAGGCCACGGTGTCGCGCTACTTCAACCACCGCGAGCGCCTGCTCAGCCCCGACATCGCCGCGCGCGTCGAGGCGGCCATCGCCAAGCTGGCCTACGTGCCCAGCCCCATGGCCCAGGCGCTCAGCCACGGCCGCTCGCGCCTCATCGGCCTGGTGGTGGCCGACATCACCAACCCGTATTCAGTGGCCGTGCTGCGCGGTGCCGAAAAGGCGTGCCAGGAGGCAGGCTACCTGGTGATGCTGTTCAACCTGGGCAACGACCGCGAGCGCGAGCGCGCGGCCATTGATGCGCTGGCGAGCTACCAGGTGGACGGCTTCATCCTCAACACGCTGGGGCAGGGCGGCGAGGGGCTGGCCGATGTGAATGCGCTGCACGGCAAGCCTGCGGTGCTGGTGGACCGTCGCCACGCGGGCCTGGCGGCAGATTTTGTAGCGCTCGACAACGAAGCTGCCATGCGCGATACCTGCGAGCACCTGGTGGCGCAAGGTTGGCAGCACCTGCTCTATGTCACGCAGCCTTTGTTGGGCGTCAGTTCGCGGCTGGAGCGCACCGCGGCTTTTCGCGCGTGCATCGCCGCCCAGGGCAAGAAGGTGCGGGGCGATGTGCTCGAAATCGATACGGCGCACGGCGAAGAGGCGCTGGCCCAAGCCTTGGCGGACTTTCGCCATCGCGCGGTGCGCGGCGAGCGCTGCGCGGTGGTGGCGGGCAACTCGGTGGTCACGCTGCGCGTCGCGGCATCGGTGTCGCGCCTGGGGTGGGCCTTTGGGCAAGATCTGGGTTTTGTGGGGTTCGACGACCCCGAATGGGCGCCGCTGATTCGCCCAGGCCTGAGCACCGTCGCGCAGCCCACCGATGCCATCGGCCAGCGCGCGGCGCAGTGCCTGCTGGAGCGGCTCGGCGGCCTGAACGGCCCCGCGCGCGAAAACCTGCTGCCCGGCACACTCATCGTGCGCAGCTCCTCCCTGAGCCCCTGACTGCGAGGGGCGCGCAAAGGGGCCTGCGGTATGCTTTGCGGCCGCCGCCTGGCACCCACCGGGCCCTTCACCTCCCGCTGTTTTTTGTAGGTGCGCACCCGTGCTGACCCCCTCCCTGGACCTCCCCCGCATCCGCGCTGTCACCATCGACCTGGACGACACGCTGTGGCCTATCTGGCCCACCATCGAACGTGCCGAGGCCGTATTGCTGCAGTGGATGACCGAACATGCGCCCGCCACCGCGCGCCTGTTCCAGAGCACCGAAGCCCTGCGCGCCATCCGCAACCAGATGGTGAACCTGCGGCCCGACCTGCAGCACGACCTGAGCGCGCTGCGCCGCGAATCGATTCGCATGGCGCTGACGCAGGCGGGCGACGATGGCGCGCTGGCCGAGCCCGCGTTCGACCTGTTTTTTGCCGAGCGCCAGCGCGTGACGCTGTTTGACGATGCGCACGACACGCTGGCGTTCCTGTCGGCTCGTTACCCGGTAGTGGCACTGTCCAACGGCAACGCCGACATCCACAAGGTGGGCATCGGCCAGTATTTCAAACACAGCCTGAGCGCTTCAGTGCTGGGCGTTGCCAAGCCCGACGCGCGCATCTTTCATGCGGCCGCCGAGCTGCTGCAGTTGCCGCCCGAGCATGTGCTGCATGTCGGCGACGACGCCACGCTGGACGCCCGCGGCGCCATGGATGCGGGCATGCAGGCCGTGTGGCTGAATCCGGCCGAAGCTGCGTGGCCGTACGACCAGCCGCCCCACGCCACGGTGAGCAGCTTGAGCGAGCTCTGCCGGCGGCTGGGCCAAGGCTCAGCGTGACCAGGCCCTGAGCCCGAGATCTTGCGCGAGCTTTCGGTAGTCCTCCAGGCTGCGCTGCACAAAATCAGTGAGCGCTTCGCCCGTCAGTGCAAACGGGTACAGGCCATATTGCGCGCACAACGTGCCGTAACCGGGGGCAGCCAAGGCTTCGCGCAGGGCGCTCGTCCACGCGCGCACTGCGGCATCCGGCGCGCTGGCCGCCATGTACAGGCCGCGCACCGTGGGCCAGACGAGGTCCAGGCCCTGTTCGCGTGCAGTGGGCAGCCCCGCCAGGTTGCCGGGCATGCGCGCCTGCGACAGCACAGCCAGTACCCGCAGCGGCGCGCCCTGCGCCGCAGCCTGCATGGCCTCTGCCGCATCGCCGGTAAAGAGGTGGATGTGCCCGCCGCGCAAGGCCTTGAGCGCCTCGCCGCCGCCTTCAAACGACACAAAACGCATGCGCTTGGGGTCTTGCCCCGCGGCACGCACCAGCAGGGCGGCTTTCATCCAGTCCTGGCTGCCGAGCGTGCCGCCGGCGCCGAACACCACGCGCGCCGAGTCCTTGCGCAAGGCAGCCACCACGTCCTGCAGGCGCTGGTAGGGCGCGTCACGGTGCACCGCCACCACGCCGTAGTCGGTGCCTAGCGTGGCGATCCAGCGCACGGCGCTTACCGGGTGCGGCCCAAATCGCCCCTGCGCGATGTTGAGCAGCGAGCCGCTGGAGAACGCGACCAGCGTGCTTGGTCCGCCCAGCCGCCCGGTGGCCACCTGGTCAAAAGCCACGGCGCCGATGCCACCGGGCAGATAGCGGGTGCGCAGCGGCGCGCGGGTGGGCCGCACGGCCTGCAGTGCCTGGGTGGCCAGGCCGCAGGTCAGATCAAAACCGCCGCCGGGCCGTGATGGGGCCACGCATTCGGCGGGCTCGGTGGACGCGTCGGCTGGATTTGCCAACGCTGGCGCTGCGTTGACCGCGGCGCACCCAGCGGCCAGCATTGCCAACGCTTGCCTGCGGCTCGGGGGCGCTGGCGCGCGGCCTTCCAGCAAGTGCTTGTGGGCTGAGGGTTGCATGGCGTAGTGGCGTTACGTGTTGTGGCGTCAAGGCACGGCGGTGTTCATGCCCTTGGCCACCAGAGTATGGCCAGCAGGCCCGTCCCCTCGGACCGCGCCTCCAGGCGCAGGCGGCCGCGGTGGCGTTCTGCAATCGACCGCGCAATGGCCAGGCCCAGGCCCGAGCCGCCCGCCGCGGCCTGCGAGCCGCGCCGGTAGCGGTGGCCCAGGGCATCGCGCTCTTGTGGCGAGAGGCCGGGGCCGTTGTCTTCCACGCTCAGGCTCCAGCCCACGCTGTCCCCGGCCGCCGACACGGTGATGGTGCCGTGCTGGGGGGTGTAGGCGATGGCATTGGCCGCCAGGTTGGTCAGCGCCTCGCGCAGCAGGCCGCTGTCTGCCACTGCGGGCACTTCGGCGGTGGCGGTATGGATGCCGAAGTCGATCTGCTTGGCGCGGGCCTGGGGCAGCAGCGCGAGCGCCACCGTGCGCAGCAGCGCGGCCAAGTCGCAAGGGGCCAGGTCCACGGCCGCGGTGTCGCTGCGGCCCAGCGCCAGCAGTTGCTGCGTGCTGCGCGTGGCGCGCGCGATCTCGTTGCCCAGGGCGGCCAGCGTGTCTTGCACCTGGGCCACATCGGGCGCGCGCCGCGCGTAGTCGATCTGCATTTGCAGCGTGGTGAGGTGGGTGCGCAACTGGTGCGACGCATCGTCGAGAAACTGGCGCTGCTGCGCCACCAGGTCTTGCGTGCGTGCCATCTGCTGGTTGACGGCCGCGACCAGCGGGCGGATGTCGGCGGGCAGCTCGGCGCCCTCCATGGGCGTCATGTCGTCGGGGCTGCGCGCCTGTACCTCACGCGCCAGGCGCGCCAGCGGGCGCAGCGCCAGGGCCAGCGTGCCGGCCGTGCCCAGCACCATCAGCGCCAGCACCAAGCCATCGCGCAATGCGGCGCGGCGCACGAACCGGCGGGTGAACTCCTGCCGCGACTGCGTGCTTTCGGCCACCTGCACCAGCACGCTGCTGGCCTCGGGCGTGGTCGGCGGCGTCTCGGTGGCGCGCCGGTACGCGGCCAGGCGCACGGATTCGCCAAAGTAGGTCGCGTCGTAGAAACGCGGCACACCGGGCTCGAGCGGCTCGGACGGCAATGGCAGGTCGGCATTGCCCAGTTCGACCAGGCCATCGGACGACGCCACGCGAAAGTACACCGGGCCGCTGGCCGTGAGCTCAAAAAACTCGAGCATGCTGTACGGCAGCTCGGCCGACAGCCCCCCCGACGCGGTGGAGATGTTGGCGTCGATGGACTTGAGCGCGCCCAGCAATGAACGGTCGTACGCCGCATTCGCGGCCTCGAGCGCGTCGTGCCGCGTCATCCACAGCTCTACCCCCGTCACCACGGCCAGTAGCGGTAGCAAGAGGCCGGCGAGCAGTCGCCACAGGCTGGCCCGGCGCAGGCTCGCGGCAAGTCGCATGCTCAGTCCGACTCGAGGGCGTAACCCAGACCACGCAGCGTGACGATGCGCACGCCACTGCCATCGAGCCGCTTGCGCAGGCGGTGCACGAACACTTCCACGGCCTCGGGGTGCACGTCGTTTTCGTCAGAGAACACCCGGTCCAGGATCTGCTGCTTGGAAAAGGGCTCGCCACTGCGCTGCACCAGCACCCGCAGCACCGCATGCTCGCGCGGCGACAGGGCCAGCGGTTCGCCGTGCAGCACAAATTGCTTGCGCGCGCTGTCGTAGGCCAGAGGGCCGCAGGCCAGGCGGGGCCGCTCGGTGCCGCGCGCACGGCGCACCAGGGCGTGCAGGCGCGCTTCCAGCTCGGCCAGCTCGACCGGCTTGGCCAAAAAGTCGTCCGCCCCCGCATTGAGCAGGCGCACCCGCTCATCAAGCGAATCGCGCGCAGTGAGGATCAGCGTGGGCAGGCGCTGATCGCGGTCGCGCAGGCGCTGCAGCACCGCATGGCCATCAAGCCCCGGCAGGCCCAGGTCGAGCACCAGTGCGTCGTAGTCGCCATGCTGCTGCAAGGCGCGGTCGGCCAGGCGGCCGTCGTTGACCCATTCGACCTGAATGCCCGCATGCTCCAGCGCCCGGCTGAGCCAGGTGCCGAGGCTGTGTTCGTCTTCGGCCAGGAGGATTCGCATGGGTGGGATGCTACCGTCGTCGGTGAATATTTCCATTCACCGCGAGCGTCGATACGGGCGCGATCCAAGCCAGTGCCACCGTGGAACTGGCTTTGCCAGGCCACGGGTGGCGTCCCCCTCTGGGGGAAGGCGCGGCACGCGACTCAGGGGGAGCTTTAGTCCGGCTTCACCTGCGCACGCTTGATCACCTTTTGCCAACGCGCCTGTTCGGTGGCGATGAACTGCGCAAACTGCGCTGGCGAGCCGCCGATGGCTTCGGCCGCATCGCCGCTCAGGCGCTTGATCGACTCCGGCGCCTTCACGGCCTTGGCGGTTTCGGTGGCGAGTTTGTCCAGGTGCTCTTGCGACAGGCTGGCCGGGGCCAGCATGCCGTACCACTGCGTCATCTCAAAGCCCGGGAAGCCCTGTTCGGCCACCGTGGGCACGTCGGGCAGCTGGGGCAGGCGCTGGGCCGAGCCGGTGGCGATGCAGCGCACCTTGCCTGACTTGATGAACGGCAGCAGGGCCGCGGCGCCCACGGCGGCGGCGTCAAGGCGGCCCGAGAGCAGGTCGGTCATCATGGGGCCGGTGCCGCGGTAGGGCACGTGCAGCATGAAGATCTCGGCGGTCATCTTGAGGTACTCGAACGCCAGGTGGCCCGCGCTGCCGTTGCCGGCCGAGCCGTAGCTGAGCTTGGCGGGGTTCTTCTTGGCGTAGGCGATGAACTCCTTGAGGTTCTTGGCCGGCACATCGGGGTGCACCACGTACAGGCTGGGCACCTTGGCCAGCAGGCTCACGGGCTTGAAGTCCTTGTTGGCGTCGTAGGGCAGCTTGTCGAAGATGTAGGGGTTCACGGCCAGCGTGCCGATGTGGCCCAGGATCACCGTGTGCTGGTCGTCGGCGCGCGCCACTTCCGACATGGCGATGTTGCCGGCAGCACCGGGCTTGTTGTCCACGAACACGCTCTGGCCCAGTGTCTTGGTCAGCTCGGCCGCGGTGGAGCGCGCCACGATCTCGGAGCTGCCGCCCGGTGCAAACGGCACCACGAAACGGATCGACTTGGCCGGCCAGGCGGCCTGGGCCGATGCCAGCGTGGGCAGCATGCCGCCGAGCGCCAGGGCGCTGCCAGCGCCCAGCAGGTGGCGCCGGGTGGGGTGCAGGTGGTGGGGGAATTGTGGGTCGATGGGCATGTGTGTCTCCGAGAAAGCCAAGTAGGCATGACAGAACGCGATGGTGCGCGCTGCGGGCTTTCGGAATGCTGTCAGTCGGCCTGGGGTTTTCCCGGGGGCGCGGCCCTTAAACGCTGGCCGCCACCGCGGTGCCGCTGAGCACCGCGCCCTCCAGCGTGGCGGGGTAGGGACCGTCCACGTAGTCGCCGCAGGCCGACAGGCCCGGCAGTACCTGCATGCCGGGGCGCATGAGGCCGGGGGTGCAAGCGAAGGTGGCGCGTTTTTCCACCACCGTCTGAACGGGCTGCAGGGCGCTGATGCCCAGTTGCGCGGCGGCTTGCTGCAGCACCTGCTGCTCGATGTGAGAGCGCTCGCCGTCGCTGGCACTCACCACGAAGGCCAGCAGCCCGTGCTGGCC
>SDXZ01000378.1 GCA_004210805.1 Acidovorax sp. | reverse complement strand
ACTCCAGTGAAATTCAAATAAAAAGAAGAGGGGGGTCGTTGGTACCTAGGTACCTGCAGATACGGGGGGACTGAATCCGTGGATTCAGATCAGCCCTGCTCACCCGAAGGAATTTGGCCGGTGCGCACAGCGTCCGCTGCCTGGGCACGCACTGCAGCGCGGTCGGCCGTGGACTTGTAGGTCACCACACGCGAACCAGCTGGCTCGATGCTGCGGGTCTGGGCCACGGTGGCAGCTTCTGCGGAAACTTCAGCACGGGTGCGGCTGGTTTCAAACTTGGTGGCGAATTGCGAAGCATCGGCTTCGTCGGCTTGGGCACCAAAAGAAGCGAAGGCAGCGACAGCGGCGATGGAGAGGAAGCGTGCAGTGTTGTTCATGATGAAGATCCTAGAAGTTAAGAAAGCGTCTCAAAAAAACCGGAGCGGGGCAGAAAACCAGGGGTTGACTCAGACCGGGTTCGGTGAGTCGCCTTGCGGGTTCGGCTCATCGATGGGTTGAACTGTACGCGTCGGGGGAGGGGAGAAAAACCCCCTGGTCGCAAACTAACTGTTCCAGTATTGGAAACAATGGGCGCGGAACTTCGCACTTTTGCAAGCAGTTCGTTGGTGGAAACCCCTGCAATCCAGTCGCGAATCCAGGAAAACCCTGCGGTGACTTTGGAACAGTGCGAGACGCGTTAACGCCCGCGCAGGCAAGGGCAGCGCCATAGATTGCGCTCTGTGCAGTGCGCCGCCGCAACGCGCTCCAGGGCCAATAGCAGCCTTACCGCATCACCGCTGCAGTCGCCGCATCACCGCCCCAGGTGTGCAATGGCGGCTTAACGCACCACAGGCGCGTCGGGCAGCTCGTTCAGATACCCCGCCGCGCCGGGCGTGCGCGGGAAGTGATCGGCCAGCCGCGCCGACACCGCTTCCACGGCCCCGGCCAAGCCTTCCTCGTACTGCGATTGGCGGAAGCTCAAGGACATCTGTGCGATGACATCGCGCCATTCGTCGGCGGCCACACGGTGCGCGAGCCCTCGGTCGGCCACGATTTCGATGGCGTGCTCGGGCATCAGCAGGTAGATGAGCACGCCGTTGTTGTGCTCGGTGTCCCACACCCGGTACTTGCTGAACAGCATGATGGCGCGCTCGCGGGCGCTGGCGTGGCGCCGCAGGTAGCTCCAGGGCAGGCTGGCTTCGGCGACGATGCGGATCTGGCCCGTGTGCTGCAGCTCGCTGGCGGCCACCCGCAGGCCCAGGCGCTCCAGGGTGTCGCCGGGCAGCGCGCGGCGCGACTGCGATTCACTCCAGCGATGGCGCACCAGGCGCCACAGGGCGCTGGGCAGACCGGCAAAAGACGATGTTGTGGTTTCCGCTCGGTCCATTACCAGTCTCCTGACGCGCCGCCGCCGCCAAAATCCCCGCCGCCACCCGAACTGAATCCGCC
>SDXZ01000220.1 GCA_004210805.1 Acidovorax sp. | reverse complement strand
TCTGGGACCGCATCCGGCGCGGCTTTGCCATGCCCGACCTGCAGCACGAGCTGGTGCAGGACCGCGAGCAGTGGTACGCCAGCCGGCCCGACTACATGCAGCGCATGACCGAGCGCTCGAGCAAATACCTGTTCCACATCGTCGAAGAGCTGGAACGCCGCGGCATGCCCACCGAGTTGGCCCTGCTGCCCTACATCGAAAGCGCCTTCAATCCGCAAGCGGTGTCCAGCGCCAAGGCGGCCGGCATGTGGCAGTTCATGCCTGCCACGGGCAACTACTTCGACCTCAAGCAGAACGCTTTCCGCGACGACCGCCGCGACGTGCTCGCCTCGACACGCGCCGCGCTGGATTACCTGCAAAAGCTGCACGGCATGTTCGGCGACTGGCATCTGGCCCTGGCCGCCTACAACTGGGGCGAAGGCAGCGTGGGCCGCGCCATTGCGCGCAACCAGAAGCAGGGGCTGGGCACCTCGTACACCGACCTCAACATGCCGGCCGAAACGCGCATGTACGTGCCCAAGCTGCAGGCGGTCAAGAACATCGTGGCCAACCCGGAGGCATTCCGCACCGAGCTGCCACTCATCGAGAACCACCCGTATTTCCAGACGGTGGACGTTACGCACGACATCGACGTAGCTTTGGTGGCGCAATTGGCAGGCATCCGCGAAGAAGACTTCCGCGCCCTGAACCCATCGTTCCACCGGCCCGTGATCCTGGCCGCGGGCACACCGCGCATCCTCCTGCCATGGGACAACGCCAAGGTGTTCCAGCGCAATCTGGAAGCGCGCCGCGAAGGACAGTACGCCAGCTGGACTGTATGGACCGTGCCTTCGCACATGACGGTGGCCGAAGCCGCACAGCGCGCTGGCATGAGCGAGAACGACCTGCGCAGCCTCAACCACATTCCGCCACGCATGCTCATCAAGGCCGGCTCGGCGCTGATGGTGCCGCGATCGGCCGCCATCCGCCAGGACGTGTCATCCCACCTGGCGGACAACGGCCAACTGGCCTTTGCCCCCGAGGTGGTGACACGCAAGACGACGGTGCGCGCCGGCAAGGGTGAAACCGTGGCCAGCATCGCTCGGCGCTACAAGCTGGCCGCCTCTAACGTGGCCGACTGGAACGACGTGCGCGCCAACGCTGCTTTCAAACTGGGGCAGCAGATCGTGGTGTACCTGCCGGTGCAGGCAGCGCGGGCCAGCGCCAGCCCACGGGCAGGCACCGTGCGCGCCACCGCGGCCAACAACACCAGCAGCAACAGCAAACGCGCTGCTGCAGCCCCCTCGCGCAAGGGTGGCGCCCCGTCCAAGGTCAAGCGCCGCTAGCCATTGGGCGCGGCGGGCATCTATTGCCGCGCCGCGCGGCGTGTCTGCGTCAGAACTTGAGCGCGTGCATGCCCAGCAGGCCCAGGACGCCCATGACGATGAGGTAGACCGCCACGATGGTGCTGAGCAGGCGCGGCATCACCAGGATGAGGATGCCGGCAATCAGGGAAACGAGGGGACCGATGCTGAGGCTGAACGTCATGGCGCAATCCTTGATGGAAATAAGAACGAAGAATGGAACGGGTGGCGGACCACGGGCACCATGCGTCTGCACGGCACGCGGAGCGAAGGACTGTAGTCCATCAGGTCGCCGGTTCGAGTCTCGCAGGACCGGCGCCCGTCTGCTGTAGGCGCCGCCCGCGACATGCCCCCAAACCTTGAATTCACACGTTGAATTTTTGCCGCGCCTTGCGCACAAAGTCGTTGGTGTAGGTGCGCGCCAGGTCCACCTTGAAATCCCCGAGCTCCGGATGGACCCGGGCCAGCGCACGCAGTGCCGTGGCGGCACCGTCGTCGGCCATGAGGCCGTTGGTGGAATAGGTCTCGCGCACACGGCCAAACGCCGCCAGGTACAGCCCCCGGTCCCCCATGAGATACCCCACCGGCACCGCCTTGACCAGGTCCGCCGGCGCGGCGGTCTGCAGCCACTTGAGCGCGTGCACGATGCCATTGGCCAGTGCCTGCGCCTGGGGCGCGTTTTTTTGCAGAAAAGCCTGCGGCGCATACAGGCAGCTCGCAGGCATATTGCCCCCAAAAATCTCTTGCGCAGCCTTGAGCGAGCGGATGTCGCCCGCAATGCGCGTGTCGGCCTTTTGCTCCAGCAAGGTCATGATCGGGTCGGTATGGCACAGGGCATGGACCTGGCCGGAGCGCAGCGCATTGAGTGCCGCCGTCCCTGACCCGACGCCGACAAACGACACATCCTTGGGGCCCAGTCCGGCGCGGCCCAGCGTGACACTGGCTGCCAGATGAGTAGACGACCCCACGGACGACACCCCGATGCGCCGCCCTGCGAGGTCTGTCAGGTCCTTGAATGAAGGCAACGAGCGCTGCGATACGCCCAGGGCCAATTGCGGAGCACGCCCTTGCACCACCAGCGAGCGGTACACCTGGCCGCGGGCCTGCTGGCGCAGCGTGTGCTCGAACGCACCGGCGCACACATCAGCCACACCCTCCTGCACCGCCTGCAGGGCCAGCGCGCCGGCCGAGAAATCCCGCACGGTGACGTCCAACCCTTCCGCGCGAAAGAAACCAAGCTGGTCTGCCAGCGCGAGTGGCAGGTGATAGAGGGTGCCCTGCCCGCCCACCGCTATCGTCACGCGGCCCAAGGACATCGGTTCGGCCTGCGCCCGCACGGCAGCGGGCGCAAACACTGTGGCCGCAGAGGCAGCTGACAGTGCGCCAAAGGCACGGCGGGTAAGCAAAGGACGAGTCATGGGATCAGGATAGGTGATTGTTGCACCGCAACAATCGTGCCGCAGAGTGGGCCCGGCCGCATCAGGGGGATTCCCAGCGGGTTTCTACTTACTGGAAAGGCAGTGCATCAACTGCACGCGGAAGGCCGCACCAGTGGGGCGGAGCGCCCGGCGCGGGGCAGGAACCTGCCGCAGGCTCAGCGATAGCCCACGAACAGGATCGCGACGTTCACCAGAAACGCCCCCGTCCAGACCGCGCTGCGCACGGTGGGCATGTCGGACACGTACATCAGGATGTAGAACACCCGCAGCATCACGTACAGAAACGCCAGGATGTCGAGCAGTGTCTGCCCCGCGCCCAGCAGGTGCGCAATGATCACCGCGCCGATAAAAAACGGCAGGGACTCAAAGCTGTTGGCCTGCGCTGCATTGGCGCGTGCGCGCCAGTCGGTTTGGCGTCCCATCCAGGCGCGCGGGTCGTGGTTGTCAAAACCGCCCTCCTTGCGCGACTTGCCCAAGTGCCCGCTCTTGGCCAGCCAGGCGCAAGCCAGCGGCAGCAGCGCTGCGATCAGCACGCACCAGTAGGCGACCGTGAACCGTGCGACGTGCATGGTGGTGTTCATTTTTGAAGCCTTTTTGGCCGCCAGCGCTTATCCAATAAGCGCTGATAGCTATTAAATTGTGAGTATTCTAACGGGCTGGATGGCTGCGCCGGCCCGATTTTTCTTCCTCACCGGCGGTCTACCAGCGCATGCGCGATGGTGCCCAGGTCCACGTACTCCAGCTCGCTGCCCACCGGCACCCCGCGCGCCAGCCGGGTTACGTGCACGCCGCGGCTTTTGAGCACTTCGCTGATCACATGCGCCGTGGCCTCGCCCTCGGCATTGAAGTTGGTGGCCAGGATGACTTCCTGCACGCCCTCATCAAGCGCGCGCTGCATGAGCTTTTGCAGCCCGATCTCTTTGGGCCCCACCCCATCCAGCGGACTGAGCCGCCCCATGAGCACAAAGTACAGCCCTTTGAAAGCCCCCGTCCGCTCCATCGCCGCCTGGTCCGCCGGCGTCTCCACCACACACAACCGCGACCCGTCGCGCGATGGGTCCAGGCAGGTGCTGCACACCTCCGCCTCAGTGAACGTATGGCAGCGCGCGCAATGGTGCACCGACCCCACGGCCTCATGCAGCGCCTGCGACAACACCTGCGCGCCCTCGCGGTCGTGCTGCAAAAGATGAAACGCCATGCGCTGCGCAGACTTCACCCCCACCCCCGGCAAACGGCGCAGCGCCTGGATCAGCGCATCAAGGGAGTTAGCGGAGGACATGGATTGGCAAGCGATTCAAAAAATAAACGGGTTGGGGAGCAGGCTTCAACAATCTCACCCCGGACGGTTTGGAGGACACGGCGGCACTGCAAAAGCTCAATGGACCGCAAAAAAGACGTCCAAATAAATCGGTATTCACACCCCACCCTCCAGGGCGTAGCGAGCGGGATGAGCTGCTAGGCGGACGGAGCACAGGAACCGGAACGTACTTCCTGTACGTGAGGATTCCGAGCACCGCCCAACGACGCAGATCGCCCGCTCGGTAGCCAGCCCTCAGAACGGGAATTTCATGCCGCCGGGGAGGCCTGGCATCCCTTGCGTCAGCTTGCCCATCTTCTCCTGCGAAGTCTCCTCCGCCTTGCGCACCGCAGCATTGAACGCCGCAGCCACCAGGTCTTCGAGCATGTCCTTGTCCTCAGCCAGCAGGCTCGGGTCAATGGTGATGCGCTTGACGTCGTGTTTGCAGGTCATCACCACCTTCACCAGGCCGGCACCCGATTCGCCTTCGACTTCAACGAATGCCAGTTCGTCCTGGGCCTTCTTCAGGTTGTCCTGCATCGCCTGGGCTTGTTTCATCAGGCCGGCGAGTTGTCCTTTGTTGAACATGGGTAGGTTCCTTTGCTTTCTTTTGGGTTGATCGATTCCCCGCGAAAGGGAGATTGGGATTCGGTATCAGCGATTCATTGGTCTGCGCCCTCCGGGCAGTGCCCGGGACGCGCAGGGCCGCAGCGATTGCACCGTGGGACGAGTGGCGTCGCCAACATCATGGCTCACACCGGCTTGACGCTCCCCGGCACGATTTTCGCGCCGAAGTCGCGCATCAGCGACTGCACATAGGGGTCGTTCGCCACGATCTCCTCGGCCCGGCGCTGGCGCTCCGCGGCGGCGGCGGCGTTGCGGCGCGCTGGGCTGTCGATGACCATGCCCAGCTCCACGCTGATCTGGCTCGCGTGCCCGGCACTCTCCAGCGCGGCGCGCAGGCGCTCGCGCGCGGTCGGCTGGTTGAGCGACTCGCGCTCCACCCGCAGCAGCCAGTGGCCGCCGTCGCGCGCCACCAATTGCGACTGCAGGGCGAGTTCGCGCACCAGGGCGCTGATGGCTTCGGCCGCCACCAGTTGCTGCACCGTCGTGTGCCACAGATCGCCCTCTTCGGTGGGCGTGTAGCGCGCCGATACCGGCACGGGCGCGGAATGGGGCGTGGGCTGCAGGCGCGATCCAGGCTCAGGCGAGACACGCACGGGGATTGCTACGAATTCAGGAGCGCCCTGCGCTTGTCCTGCTTGCGCAGGGGGCAAATTTTGCTCAAAATTTTCGGCATTTCGGACAGGGAGTGCCATGACGGGGGCGTGGGCAACAGGCGCGGTCTGCGCGGCGCGGTCCGCCTGAACATTTGCCAGGGCCGCCGCCGGTGCCACCGCAGTCGCACTGCCAGCCTCTTCGTCAGACCCGGGCCACGGAGGCGGCTCGGACGACGCGTCATCATCCGATGGAAAAACCTCGGGTGCCGGGGGCGCTGCTGCTAGCGACCCAGGATCTGTAGCTGTACGTGCTGCGGCGGGAGGTACGGGGGTTGCTGCCGGCGCTGCGGGCGTCGTGAGCAGCGGCGGTGCGGGCCGCACGGCAGGGGCCGCCGAAGCCGCTGGTGCCACGGTAGCGGGCACCTGCGCCGACGTCGTTTCAGCCCGCGTTAGAGTTTTTTTTTCAGCCGATTCGCCGCTGGGCTTGAAGGCCAGAAGGCGCAGCAGCACCATGGTCAACGCAGCGTACTCATCGGGCGCCAAGCCCAGCTCGCCGCGCCCGTGCAGGCACAGGCTGTACAGCAGCTGGGTTTCGTCGGCGGGCATCTGGCTGGCAAGCCGCGCGGTTTCGGCGGCTTCGGGGTCGTCGGCATCCACGGCAGCGGCCATTTGCGGCACGGCCTGGAACACCGCCATGCGCTGCAGAACCGCACTCATCTCCTCCAGCGTGGACGCAGCAGACAGGCCGTTGACCCGCAGCGCGTCGGAGGTCTCCACCACCGTTTTGCCATCGCCGTGCGCCAGGGCGTCGATCAGGCGGAAAACGTATGTCCGGTCCACCGCGCCCAGCATCTGGCGCACGCCTGCCTCTTGCAACTGGCCGCTGCCAAAAGCGATGGCCTGGTCGGTGAGCGACAGTGCATCGCGCATCGAGCCGCGCGCCGCGCGGGCCAGCAGGCGCAGGGCCTGCGGTTCAGCCGGCACGTTTTCTTGGGCGAGCACACCAGTGAGGTGCTCCAGCACCGTCTCGGGCGCCATGGGCCGCAGGTTGAACTGCAGGCAGCGCGACAGCACGGTGACGGGCACCTTCTGCGGGTCGGTGGTGGCCAGGACGAACTTGAGGTATTCGGGCGGCTCTTCCAGCGTCTTGAGCATGGCGTTGAACGCCGTGTTCGTGAGCATGTGCACTTCGTCGATCATGAAGACCTTGAAGCGCCCCGCCACCGGCTTGTACACGGCCTGCTCCAGCAGGCTCTGCACCTCGTCCACGCCGCGGTTAGAGGCGGCGTCGAGCTCGGTGTAATCCACGAAGCGGCCGCTGTCGATGTCGGTGCACGCCTGGCACACGCCGCAGGGCGTGGCGGTGATGCCGCCATGGCCATCCGCACCCTGGCAGTTGAGCGACTTGGCCAGAATGCGCGACACCGTGGTCTTGCCCACGCCCCGCGTACCGGTGAACAGGTACGCATGGTGCAGCCGCTGCTGCGTGAGGGCGTTGGTCAACGCCTGCACCACGTGCTCCTGCCCCACCATTTCCGTGAAAT
>SDXZ01000219.1 GCA_004210805.1 Acidovorax sp. | reverse complement strand
GTCGGGCCCATCATCAGCGCGCCGCCCACGCCGTCGGTGGCGGGGTCATAGGCAAACACGGCACCTTCGCTGGAGCCCATGTTCTCGCGGCGCATGGCCTTGCCCAGCACGGTTTCATAAAAAGCCTGGGCGCGGTCCAGTTGCGTGGTGGGGATCTCGAACCAGGTGATGGCGTGGGTCATGGCAGGGGCTCCTTGGTGTGCAGACATGCACGTTTGTTGAAGAAGCCGTGATGCTGACGGGGGGCTGCTGACAGCGCTTTGTCAGCAGGCTTCAGGAGGCCGTAAATGAGTTGGCAGCCCGCTGAAATGCCCAAGCGCCGCAGCGCCCGCAGGCACTGCACGCAGCGCTAATGCGCGCGTGCACGCACCCCGCTAGAACGTGATCTGGACCGATGGCGCGCTGCGCTTCGCCTCGCCATGGAACACGGCCTCGATGTTGTTGCCATCCGGGTCCAGCACGAACGCGGCGTAGTAGCCGGGGTGGTACGGGCGCTCGCCCGGCGCGCCGTTGTCTTTGCCGCCGTGCGCCAGAGCAGCGCGGTAAAACGCATCCACCATGGCCCGGTCCTGCGCCTGAAAAGCCAGGTGGTGCCGGCCCGTCAGGTGGCCCTGGGCGGCCACGCTGTCTGCGGTCGAGATGAACAGTTCGTCGGCCCAGAAGTAGTCCTCGGCGGTGCCGCCCATCGGCACGTTTAAGGCTTCGAATACGGCCGAGTAGAACGTGCGGCTGGCGGCAAGGTCGCGCACGACCAGCTGGATGTGGTCGATCAGCCGACCGCGGTGCAGTTCCTGTGTTTCCATGGTGGTGTTCCTTTCAAGATCAAGAGGTGCGTGCGAACGCACGCGGTTGCCGTTCAGGGCACTGAATGTGCGCCCGAATCCCCTTGATGGTGTGTCGGCGCTACTGACGGCGAGGTGTCAGCAGGGGTGCCGCCGGGTGAAGCGGCAGACGCCTCATCACCCAAGCCTTCGTCGAAAAGTCTATAGCCCCGCTGCGCTCTTTGTGTCCAGCGGCTGTGCGATACGGCAACCCTTCCCGGATTCGATTACCTACGACCACAAGTCGAAGGGCACGGGCCTGGCGTAACCGTTCTCGTCTGAGAAGGCGCTGCGGTGACTGGCAGAGAACTATGGTTTGCCGTTTGGAACAGCGGGGCGCCTTGGCGCGGTGCCTACTGGGTGGCTGTTAAGCCCAAGTAGAAACGTGCCCGAAAAGCAAAGGCTTGCGCGGGTGCACCCTTCCAGGCCTTTTCGTGTGCCTGGATGAGGTTTGAATGTAGTCAACGAGCACTTCCTTCACTCTTTGCACCATGAGGCACTTCGAACGGGATTACATGAGTCCGCTCGTAGTGGTGCCGGTTGTGTATCGCAATGCGACGAATCTGCGCGGCAGCTTGAGGCTGGTTGCGGACGTACGCCTCGCCTTCGCGAATGAGTACTATCGGCCAGAAGCAGTCGGTGGCGGCTAGCGAAAGCGGACGGCCAACGTTTGAACTTAGCCGACGAGCCAGCGATGTTTGCGCAGGTCGGCTGCAATGAATGGTTAAGCGTCATGCCACGGCTCGCCTTGAATAGACGCGCGTTCTATGAGGACTGCTCGACCAGACGCATGGACCGATTCAAATTCAAGTTTCGTAGCTGTGGGTTTATGCGCGGGTGCGGCCGGACTAACTTCGAACATTGCCCCTTCCTTGTACTCTTCTCCATACTCGGCAAAGTCGTAGCCCTCGCACTCACGGACGGCAACTGCCGCACGTTGATTGCTTCCTCCCGGAAGGCAGAAGGAGAACGAGACGTGCTTGCGCTGGATCAGCTCGGTGGCAAGGCTGCTCAAAGTGGCGCTCATCGAACTATCCATTGCCCTGACGCTTAACGTAAGGTAAGCGGAGAGCCGCTACGGAGCGTGGGCAGGAGCGTAATCGTAAACGGCGATTCCGATTGACCGTCATGTTATGCCGCTTCTGAAATAGAAAAGTATGGCTTATCACTAAAGACGAGTTTCGCCAAAGCGCAAACGCTTTCCCACGTTTCGTCAGAAAGGTCGTACCTAATCAATATTCGATCAGTTCCAGTTTTACGAGCTGTCTCTCCGTTGAATTCACATGTCAAACGTACTCGCGAAATTTGAAACTTCAAAATTCCATCGTAGACGACTGCTTGTTGAATTTCCTTCACTGTACAAACACCGTCATCGTCTTCGCCCAAGCTCCTAGAAAAATTCCAGCTTTGCCCGCCTGCTTCTGGGTCGCTTTCTTCGAAGAAGATCTGATGCACTATAAAGTCGTCGGTGTACTCCTGGCTAAACGCCTCGACGGCATTCGCGTAAAAATCAATCATGATTTACGGGGTATTACGTGATGTATCTCGCAAAACCTGCGGGATAAACTGGTGCGAGATATTCTGGACACTGATTCCTCCTGAAAATGGCTTGCAGATTAGGCTTGCGGTGAGTGCGCTGTTCAAAAAAGCAGGTATAAAATTTCCGACAAACCCGGCAGGCATCAACTCAGCGAACTATAGCTTGCCAGAAGACAGGCACCGGGCACTGAGACAGCGCGGTTTGGACGTCAAGCCAGTGGGTAGTGAGTCAACGGCAGCTTTGCGGTAGTTTCGTCCACCGGCTGTTTAGGTCCCTGAGCCGCCATCCATCTAGAAGCTCCAAAGCCGTCATTCAGCCAGGCCGCAGCTGCAAGGCCAGGGAGTCCAACGGGCTGGTGGCTCCTGCGGCAGCGACTTTCAGGACATGGGTATAAATCATCGTCGTACTCACGTCCGAGTGCCCCAGCAACTCCTGCACCGTGCGAATGTCGGTGCCCGACTGCAACAAGTGGGTGGCGAAGCTGTGGCGCAAGGTGTGCACAGAAACAGGTTTGCAAATGCCCGCCTGTGCCACAGCCTTCTTCAGTGCGCGCTGCAATCGCTCCTCATAGACGTGATGCCGCCGCCAAACACCCGTGCGAGGGTCCACCGACAGGGATGAAGCGGGGAACACCCAGAACCATCCCCAGCGCTGCCCCACGCCGGGGTATTTGGTCTCCAATGCATGCGGAACGTCCACGCCACCGCACTGCGCTTGCCGGTCTTGCTCCCACAGCGCGCGTGCAGCCAGCACCTGTTGGCGCAGCTCGGCTGCCAGGCTGCGCGGCAGCATCACAACCCGATCCTTGTCGCCCTTGGCCTGGCGTACCACGATCACCCCACGGTCAAAATCTACGTCCTTGATCCGCAAGCGCAGGCCTTCCATCAGCCGCATGCCCGTGCCGTACAGCAGTCGGGCCACCAAGGCCATATCGGTCGGCAGCGCGATAGCAGAACAGCCACCTCATCTACCGTCAAAACCGAAGGAATGCGCTTGGGCGTGCGCGGGCGTTGCACGCCATCGAGCCATGGCAGGTCCATGCCCAACACCTCGCGGTAGAGGAATAGCAGTGCACTCAACGCTTGGTTGTGCGTGGCAGCCGCCACCCGTCGCTCGTTAGCCAACATGGCCCGAAAACCTTCGATTTCCAGCTGCCCCATGTCTCGTAGATGCCGCAAGCCGTGCCATTTCACGAACATGCGCACCCACTGCACGTAGGCTTGCTCGGTGCGCAGGCTATAGTGCTTGTAACAAATTCGCTCACGGACCTGGTCCAGCAACCGGGTGGCGCGCAACACAGGAGGGGAGGCGGGTTTCATGGCTGAATTTAGTACTGTATTTTCATACAGCATATACGCCGTCAAGCTAGGCTACAAGCCCATTTCCGCGTTTTTTTCGCGCCAATTTAGACCGCAAGCGCCAGATATGGCCTGCGGCTTGGTGCGGTCTACATTACGTTAGGCCTCATGACCGAACAACAACGTGATTTGGAAAAGAGACTATTCGCTGCGGCGCTCTACCGCATTCGGTTATTGCTCGCCTCGCATGTTGGTTCAGACGCCCATAGCCCTGAGGCCGCAGCGGCTGCATTGGCCTATTTGCTGCACAACGATGCATTGGCTGCCCTCTCAAACCAACCTGTGGACATTCCCGGAGTGCTCTCCAAACTAGATCGGCTGAGCCGCTCTTGGGCGTGGCAGTTCTTGCAGAACTTCGGGGGAGCGTGCTCAATGAGGCCTAACAATTCATTAAAGCCGAAACCGCTTCGCGGCTCGGCTTCATTCAGGCGTTAGGTGGCAGCTATGGAAGCTCGGGCGTCAATCTGCGCGTTCGTTGACGAAGCTGGTGAAGTCGACGCTGCCGACGCATGGCTCGACCAAAATCGAGGGCGGCTGTCCCATATCTCCGACATGAACGGATGCGGATGCTGCGTTTTTTCATGGGACGTGCAAGGTCCGAAGGAAGTCATCGATACGCTTCCGCTGCACCTGTCCGCCGGTAGCGCCTGGGCATCAAGTCCTTCGCCGCAATGACTGGTCTGGCACACCCACCTAACCATTCGCTCCAGCGGACGGCTTCGCCGTCCGCTGAGCTTGCACGTTAGACCGTGTACCTCCGGGCGTCGCAACTTCCCCAACTCGCGTCGGTAACCTATCGGCAGCGCGTGCGCATTCTTCTTGCGGCGGCGCGCGCCCACAATCCCTGGATGTTTGTGCGCATCGCGTTGGTGTTCTTCCTCATGCTCGCCTCGACTACAGCGGTGAACGTCCTACCGGCATCCCTCGGGCTCCCAGACTGGTCCGGGACCGTGGTCGCGTTGCTTTACGGTGGCGTGTTTTACGCGCTCTTGCTCTGGGAGTTCAACGGTCCGCTCGGCGCCGCTGTGGTCAAGTACTTGTCTGAGCGACAGCATGGTGCCAGCCCGGTCTAACAGGTCGTTCGACACGGACGCCCAGCGGCGGTCCTTCGCTTCGCTACGGTCCTCTCCGCCGGTCGCCGGTCAACTCCAACGTTGAGCGTCCGCTTTCAGCTGCCATCACCGACTGCTCCTGGCCGATAGTACGCATTCGACGTCAACACGCGGATGACAGCAATCGCTGCAAAGTTGACACTGAATCAACTGAAAAAGCTTGCGCTGATTAGCGACGCTGGTCGCAAAACGATGAACTTCTGCGACCTCAGCAAGTAGGGCTTCTAGCCACTTTTCACACAAAAGAAGACCCGGCGCACGGCGGACTTTGCAGGTTCATGCAGTCATCACTTGCAGCTAAAACTGCCCGCACTCTCCACATCCCCCGTCCCGTTGTAGCGCGCCACCTTCGGGTACACACACAGCGGCCGCGTGCGATTGGCAGACCAGTTTGCAGGCAGCTCGGCATTCACCACATTGGCACCCGCGCCGCGTGCCTTTGCCGTCACGCTCTCCGGCGCCTTGCCTTGTTCCACCCACGCCACCAGCGGGGCCAGCATGTCGAACTGGTCGGTGGCCGGGCCGCCGGAGCAGTGGTTCATGCCGGGCACGAGGAACAAGCGCGCAAACGCGTCGGCCTGGCCCTGGTGGTGGGTGTTCAGGCGGTCCATCCACTGCGCGGTGTCGGCGGGTGAGAACACACCGTCGGCCACGCCGTGAAAGACGATCATCTTGGCGCCCCGGTTTTTGAGCGTGCTGAGGTCTGTGGCATTGGGCGGCGTCATGTACGACCACGCGGACTCGGTGTACGGCGCGGCGGTGGCAAACATCTTGGCGTAGTCGGTCTCCATGTTGAAGTTGAGCGCGTACTGCATGCCCGTGGTGGCCTTGAAGGCTGCAAGTGTTGTGGGCGGTGTGGTGAACAGGAAAGCCGCCGCGCCCGCGTCGCGCGTGGCCGGCGCGCCGAAGTGCCAGAACGCGAAGTTGGAGCCTGCAATGCCCGGGTCGAACCAGGTGCCGGCGTACAGCGGTTCGCCCTGGCGGTTTTTGGGGCCGGCAAAGATGCTGGCCAGCACGCTTTTCTGCGCGCTGGAAATGCAGCTACCGTCGCGTGCGCCGCTGCAGGTGGGCACGTCGGTCTTTAGATTGAAGACGGCCTGGCATGCGGCTACATCGTTCACCTGGCCGTCGGCCACGCCGTCGAGGATGTCGCATTTGCCGACGACCTTGCTGGCGATGAGCTTGAACTCCACCGGTGTCACGGCCGACGCTAGGTCGGGCTGCCCGGCCGCGTCGGTGGTGGTGCTGATCTTGGCGTACTGCTGCGCTTTCCACAGTTGCGCGGTGGCGGCCTTGGGCAGGCTGAAGCCTGGGTTGCCGGCCAGCACGCCGTCGTAGTGCTCGGCATAGCGCGACGCGGCCACCATCGCGTGGCGCCCGCCGTTGGAGCAGCCGGCGATGTACGAGCGGTCCGGCGCCTTGCCGTAGGCGCCGCGGATCAAGTCCTTGGCCATGGGCGTGAGCGTGCCCACGGCCTGGTAGCCGTAGTCCAGCCGCGCCTGCGGGTCCAGGCCGAAGAAGGGCGTGGGCGCGCCGTGGCCGGCATCAGAGCTCAGCACCGCAAAGCCCTGCACCAGCGCGGGCGCCACGGGCGCTGCGCCGCTCACCGCACCCAGCGCGGGCACCACGCTGCCATCCAATCCGCCGTTGGCCTGGTGCAGAAAGCGGCCGTTCCAGGCCACGGGCATGCGGATCTCGAAACCGATGGCGTAGCTGGCGCCGTCCACCGGGCTGGTGCGTTCTTTCATCCGGCCTTTGACGAGGCAGTGCGCAGGTGCCTGGGTGACCAGGTTCTGCACGGTGATCGGCCCGGCCGCCACCAGTTCGGACGAAATGATGCGCGTGTCTGCCAGCGCCAGGCTGCCAGCCAGGTTGGCGCAGGCCTGCAAGGTGGCCGGCTGCGCCGCTGCCAGCTGGGGCAGCGCGGCGCGGTGCAGGGTGGCGGTGCCGCAACCCGCCACGAGGGCGGCAACGGCCGCCGCCAGGGCCAGGGGATGGATGCGCGAGGGGTGGGGGC
>SDXZ01000027.1 GCA_004210805.1 Acidovorax sp. | reverse complement strand
CGAACTGGACGTCGTGGAAGGCATGCAGTTTGACCGCGGCTACCTGTCGCCCTACTTCATCAACAACCCCGAAAAGCAATCCGCGATTCTGGACAACCCCTTCGTGCTGCTGTTCGACAAGAAGATCAGCAACATCCGCGACCTGCTGCCTACGCTGGAGCAAGTTGCCAAGGCTGGCCGTCCGCTGCTGATCATTGCCGAAGAAGTCGAAGGCGAAGCCCTGGCTACGCTGGTGGTTAACACGATCCGCGGCATCCTGAAGGTTGTGGCTGTGAAGGCTCCTGGCTTCGGCGACCGCCGCAAGGCCATGCTGGAAGACATCGCCATCCTGACGGGCGGCAAGGTCATCGCTGAAGAAGTGGGCCTGACGCTCGAGAAGGTGACCCTGGCCGACCTGGGCCAGGCCAAGCGCATCGAAGTGGGCAAGGAAAACACGATCATCATCGACGGCGCCGGCGCTGCGGGTGACATCGAAGCCCGCGTCAAGCAAGTGCGTGTGCAGATCGAAGAAGCCACGTCCGACTATGACCGCGAAAAGCTGCAAGAACGCGTGGCCAAGCTGGCCGGCGGTGTGGCCGTGATCAAGGTGGGCGCTGCCACCGAAGTCGAAATGAAGGAAAAGAAGGCCCGCGTGGAAGACGCACTGCACGCAACGCGCGCAGCTGTGGAAGAAGGCGTTGTGGCCGGTGGTGGCGTGGCCCTGCTGCGTGCCAAGCAAGCGGTTGGCACCTCCATCAAGGGTGACAACGCTGACCAGGACCACGGCATTGCCCTGGTGCTCAAGGCCATCGAAGCGCCTCTGCGCGAAATCGTGAACAACGCCGGCGGCGAAGCCTCGGTGGTGGTGAACGCTGTGTTGGCCGGCAAGGGCAACTTCGGCTTCAACGCTGCCAACGACAGCTACGGCGACATGCTCGAACTGGGCATTCTGGACCCCACGAAGGTCACCCGCACCGCACTGCAAAACGCAGCGTCTGTGGCATCGCTGCTGCTGACGACCGAGTGCATGGTGGCTGACGCGCCCAAGGACGAAGCCGGCGCTGGCGGCGGCATGCCTGACATGGGCGGCATGGGTGGCATGGGCGGCATGGGCATGTAATTGCCGGCCGGCCGTATGCGCAGCGGGCCACGATCCAGCTGCGCGTAAGCCTCCACAAAAAAAACCCCGCAGGTTGCGAGACCTGCGGGGTTTTTTACTGGGCGGGACCGCTATCCGTCGCTAGCCACGGTGACGAGGCAGCAGCACTGCTGCACAGGCGATACCACCTCGGAGGGTAGGAGGTCTTGATGGCGACATCTTGAGGTGCGCGCGTCTGCACCCGATTCATTCCGAGGCTGAGCCTGTCGAAGCCTTGTGTGGCGCTTCGACAGTCTCAACGTGACCGGGTTTACATGGGGGCCGAGGCGCAGGCCAGTCCCCTGTCGGGATCAGAACCGGTACGTCGCACTCAGCACCACGTTGCGCCGTGTCGCCCACCAGCAGTCGCCACGCGACAGGCAGGTGCTCATGTACTTCTTGTCGGCCAGGTTGCTGATGTTCAGCGCGTAGCGCCAGTCCTGGGTGTCATAGGCGAGCAGCGCATCGACCACGCCCGCCGCAGGCACCTTGGGGCCCGAGCCGTCGCGGAACGACGACAGCCAGCGGTAGCCCGCGCCCGCCGAGAAGCCGCGCACGCCGCCGATGGAGAAGCGGTACACGCCCCACACGGCGGCCTGGTGGCGCGGCAGGCCTTCGAGCAGCGGGTCCACATCGGTGTAGTTGTAGTGGGCGGTCAGGTCGAACGCAGTGGCCACGCGGGCCTTGTATTCCAGCTCCAGCCCCTTGTTGAGCGTCTGGCCGACTTGCAGCGAGTTGCTGGGGTTGGTGGGGTCAGCCACCTTCTGGTTCTTTTCCTTGAGGTCGTACACCGCCGCGGTGAACTGGGTGGAACTGCCCTCGGGCACGTACTTCACACCCACCTCGATCTGCTCGCCCTCCAGCGGCTTGAAGCGCTGGCCGTAGGCATTGGTTCCGCTCACGGGGCTGAAGGAGTCGGCGTAGCTGATGTAGGGCGTCCAGCCCCCGGCCAGCTGGTACATCACGCCCAGGCGTTTGGTCGTGTCGCTGGTGCGGTCATCGGCCGAGCCCGCCAGGCTGTTCACCGCGCGGTCATGGCGCAGGCCCGCGATGAAGATCCAATTGCCCCACTTCATCTGGTCCTGCACATACAGGCCGCTCTGGCGCTGCACGTTCTCTGGTTTGTTGACTAGCGTGGGATTGATGCGGTGGCCGTACACCGGCGCGTAGGCATTGATCGGCGTGTTGGGCGAGTCGTCGGCCTCGTTCTTGTTTTCCGTCTGCCGGTTCCAGTCCACGCCCAGCAGCAGTTGGTGGCGCAGCGCGCCGGTGGTGAGGTTGCCTTGCAAGTGCGTGTCCACCGTGGCCATGCGCGTGCGTGTGACGTTCTGGCCGTACAAGCGGCCAATCAGGCGCTGGTTGACGGGGTCCGAACCGAACCCGCCGGGGTTGGTGAAAAAGTCGGCGTAGTGGTAGCCGCCGCGGTTCTCGTTGCGCGCCAGGCGCAGGTTCTGGCGCACCGTCCAGGCATCGTTAAAGCGGTGTTCGAACAAATAGCCGACGGATTCGCGGTCGCTGTCGTAGTAGTCGCCGGGCTCGCCAATGAAGCGGTTGATGGGCAGCTGGCCATTGGGGTTGGGCAGGAGCGTGCCCGACCACGGCAAAAACTGCGCGGTGCTGCCCGTGCGGTCTTGCTGCCAGTGGGCCTGCAGGACCAGCGACGTGGCGGCATTGGGCCGCCAGGCGAGCGAGGGCGCGATCAGGCGCCGGTCGTTCTGCACGTGGTCGGTTTGCGTGTCCGCATCGCGCGCCACGGCCACCAGGCGGTACGACCACTCACCGTCCTTGGTCAGCGGGCCGGTCAGGTCGGCCTGCAGCTGCTTGCGGTTCCAGCTGCCAAGCTGCACGCCCACTTCACGCTGCGATTCCTGCAGCGGGCGCTTGCTCACCATGTTGACCACGCCAGCCACCGTGCCCGCGCCAAAGAGCATGCCGGCCGGGCCGCGCAGCACTTCCAGGCGCTCCAGCGTGTAGATCTCGGCCGGTGTGGTGCTGGTGTACCAGTTGTAGCCCTGGCGCAGGCCGTCGAGGTAGGTGTCTGGCGAGCTGCCGCGCACCCGCACGCTGTCGGAGCGGCTGTCCAGGCCATAGGCGTCACTGCGCACGCCGGCCGCGTACAGCAGGGCCTCCTGGAAAGTGGTGGCGCCCTGGTCCACGAGCTGGTCGCGGGTGACCACGGTGACGGACTGCGGGGTTTCCGACAGCGGTGTATCGGTCTTGGTGGCGGTGGCTGCGTTGCGCGCGCGGTAGCCGATCACCGGGGCGGTGGCGGACTCTTTCTCGGCGCTCGCATCCACGCGCACCTCGGACAAGGTGGCGCCCACGCCCTGCGCCATCACCCAGGCCGGTGCGCCGCCAAAAGCCAGGGCTATGCCGATGCAGACCGCGGTCTGCCGATGTTGAAACGTCATGATGTTCAGAATAGAAATAAGAATGATTACTATTCTAGAAATCAAAGTGCTGTGCGGCGGCCTTAGATGCGCGTTGTCGTACAACGGCAACAGCTCTCCCTCAGCTTGCCGCCACGAGATGCTTCTCTTTGATAGCTACAAGTGCTTTAAAAACAAGCGCTAGGGCCGATTTTTATACCGATTTCGAAGTAGGGACGCTGTGCGTTGCCAGTAGCGCCCGCACCGGGCGCACGCACAAAAAAGCCCGCCGGCCTTGCGGCCAGCGGGCTCGGTGTGCGGGCCGTAGCGGCCCACCATCCGTCAGCGGATCAGCCTTCGCTAGGCTGCGCCCACCAGTACACCAGCACCAGAAAACCGATACCGGTCAGCGACAGCAGCTGCCACCAGCCAGAGCGGCCGATGTCGTGCAGGCGGCGGGCGCCCACGGCCAGTGCGGGCAGCAGCAGCGCGATGGACACGATGCCGGAAATCACATCGCCCAGAAAGCTGGCAACGATCACCGCAATGATCTGGAACAGGAAAAACCACCAGAACTCGGAGCGCACAGCGCGGCCCGAAAAAGTCGCGTACTGCGTCAGGCAGCTTTTGATAGCCGAAACAAAATCCATAGTGAACTCCCTCTCTTAGAAAAATCATGAAGGCGAAGGAGCCTCTGCACGACCAAACATCCAGCAGCCAGCGCGCGTTGGTGGACCCGGATCGGTTGCCAGGCGCGAAGTGCTGCGATCAATAGCCTTCGCTAGGTATCGCAGGGCATTCACACCCCGGCAGAACGTCCAAAGCCGCAATGCGCGCCGCGCGGTGATTGGTGCAGAGGCTCCCTCATGGTGGGGCAAGCCCCTGCGCATGATAGGGGGAAGCAGCGCTTTGAAACCACGCGCTTGTTCGTCGCCTGCCCATGGCCTGTGCGCGCACACTGCGAGCTGCCGCACCGTCGCGCAGCATTTGCTACATATTTAATAGCTACAAACGCTTATAAAACAAGCGCTAGCAGGCAATTTGACCCGGAATTGATGCGACTCAAGCCGCCTTGCGCAGGCTTTGCGTGTCGCGCGCCAGCTGCGTGATGCGCGCCCAGTCGCCCGCGCGCACGGCGTCGGTGGGCGTGAGCCACGACCCGCCCACGCAGCGCACGTTGGGCAGCGCCAGATAGTTGGGCGCAGTGGCGGTGGTGATGCCGCCCGTGGGGCAAAAGCTCACCGCGCCAAACGGGCTGACCCACGACTTGAGCAGCGGAATGCCGCCCACCGCCTCGGCCGGGAACAGCTTCAAGAACGAGAACCCATCGGCCAGCGCCGCCATGATTTCGCCCGATGTCGCCAC
The DNA here is from genome assembly GCA_004210805.1 of Acidovorax sp. Lineage (GTDB taxonomy): Bacteria > Pseudomonadota > Gammaproteobacteria > Burkholderiales > Burkholderiaceae_C > Acidovorax. The sequence goes on along the minus strand of SDXZ01000027.1, from coordinate 22,370 downwards.
GCCCGGCAGCAGCGGCAGGTTCAGGCCCTTGCAGGCACTGCCCACGGCCGAGGTATAGCCCGGGCTCACGGCAAAACGCGCGCCCGCCTCGCTCGCGCGGCGCGCGTCATCGGCATTGAGCACTGTGCCCACGCCGACCACGGCTTCGGGCAGGCTGCGGGCAATGGCTTCGATGGCGGGCAGGCCGGCGGCGGTGCGCAGCGTCACCTCCAGCACCTTCACGCCCCCGGCCAGCAACGCTTCGGCCAGTGGTAGCGCGTCTTCCACGCGGTCGATCACGATGACCGGGATGACCGGGCCGTGGCTGGCGATATCAAGAGGGTTCATGGGGACGGATGAAGAGGTCATAGCCATGTGCAGGCTCCTTGTTCGGCGCCGCCCGCATGGCGGCGAAAGTTGGCGAAAAGCTCACGGCCAAAGCCGGCGGCAGATGGGGCGGGGTACGGGGCCAGCGCCCGGGCAGCCCAGGTGGCTTCGTCGACCAGCACATCGAGCGTGCCGGCCACCGCATCGACCCGCACGATGTCGCCGTCGAGCACCTTGGCCAGCGGGCCACCGGACATGGCCTCGGGCGTGACGTGGATGGCAGCGGGCACCTTGCCCGATGCACCGCTCATGCGGCCGTCCGTCACCAGCGCCACCTTGAAGCCCTGGTTCTGCAGCACGGCCAGCGGCGGGGTGAGCTTGTGCAGCTCGGGCATGCCATTGGCCTGGGGCCCCTGAAAGCGCACCACGGCCACCATGTCCTGCTGCACTTCGCCTGCGCTGAACGCGGCCAGGAGTTCTTCTTGCGAATCGAACACGCGCGCGGGTGCTTCGATGATGTGGTGGTCTTCCGGCACGGCCGACACCTTGATCACCGCGCGGCCCAGGCGCCCCTGCAGCAGGCGCAGGCCACCGGTGGCGGAGAACGGCGCGCTCACCGGGCGCAGCACGGTGGTGTCGCCCGATACGGCTGGCGCGCTCTGTCCGCCTTCGGCAATGCCGCCTGCGTTCACGCTGAGTACATCGCTGTGCATGAGGCCGTTGGCCAGCAGCTCGCGCAGGATCCACGGCGGGCCGCCCGCGTCCTGGAACTGGTTCACATCGGCGTCGCCGTTGGGGTACACGCGGGCCAGCAGCGGCACCACGGACGACAGCTCGTCAAAGTCCGTCCAGTCGATCAGGATGCCTGCGCTGCGCGCAATCGCCACCCAATGGATCAGGTGGTTGGTGGAGCCGCCCGTGGCCAGCAGCGCCGCCATGGCGTTGACGATGCAGCGCTCGTCCACCAGGCGCCCGATGGGCGTGAAACGCTGGCCGCGCTTGCCGATGTCGAGCACCGTGCGCACGGCCTGCCGCGTGAAGGATTCACGCTCGCCCGTGCCGGGCGGCGCAAAGGCCGCACCGGGCACATGCAGGCCCATGGCTTCGAGCAGCATCTGATTGCTGTTGGCCGTGCCGTAGAAGGTGCAGGTGCCGGGGCCGTGGTACGCAGCCGATTCGGCCTTGAGCAGTTCTTCGCGCCCCACCAGGCCTTGCGCATACTGCTCGCGCACCTTGGCCTTGTCTTTGTTCGACAGGCCCGAGCCCATGGGGCCCGCTGGCACAAACACGCAGGGCAGATGCCCATAGTGCAAAGCACCGATCAGCAGCCCGGGCACGATCTTGTCGCACACGCCCAGCAACAGTGCGCCATCGAACACATCGTGGGACAGCGCTATCGCCGTGGCCATGGCAATGGCATCGCGGGAGAACAGTGACAGCTCCATGCCGGGCGTGCCCTGCGTCACGCCGTCGCACATCGCCGGCACCCCGCCAGCGACCTGTGCCGTGGCGCCGTGGCGGGCGGCTTCGTCGCGCAGCAATGCGGGGTAGCTATGGTACGGCTGGTGGGCCGACAGCATGTCGTTGTAGGCCGTGACGATGCCGATGTTGGGCGCCTTCTCCACCGTGATCTTAAACTTGTCGGCACCGGGCAGCGCCGCATAAGCATGCGCCAGATTGGCGCAGCCCATGCGGTCTTGCGGGGGCTTGCGCCGGACCATCGCGTCCACCGTTGCCAGGTAGGCCGCGCGGGTGTCCTGGCTGCGCAGGATGATGCGGGCCGTCACGCGCGCTACGACTGAATGCATGGGATGCTCCATCGTTGGATGGGCCTGTGTTCAGGCCATGTTTTTGAGTCCTACAATGTAACTCGATAACCACCCCGTTTCAACCCATGACCCTCCAGCGCCTGCCCCTTCCGCCCTCCGAGCTGGGCGAATCGCCGTTCTGGCATCCCGACGAAAATTGCCTCTACTGGTGTGACATTCAGGGGCACACAGTAAACGCGTGGGACCCGGTCAGCGGCGTGCACCGGCAGTGGAAAACGCCCAGCGAGCCCGCCTGTTGCGCGCCTGCAGCGAACAGAAAAGTAGTAATCGGGTTACGGAACGGCTTCTACCTGCTCGATACCGCCGACGGCGCGCTCACCCTGTTGGCCTTGCTGCCACCCGCGCAGCACGACACCCGGCTGCTGCGCTTGAACGACGGCCGCTGCGACACGGCCGGCCGCTTCTGGGCGGGGTCGATGATCACCCCGCGCACGGCGCCCAACGCCGCCTTGTGGAGATTGCAGTCCACCCCCGGCGGCTACGCCGTGCGCCACATGGCAGGCGACAACTTCACCGCCAACGGCCTGGCCTTCAGCCCCGACAACCGGGTGATGTACTGGTCCAACACGCCCGAGCACCGCATCGACCGGTTTGACTTTGACGTGGCCACGGGCGCCATCACCAACCGCCAGCCCTGGGTGCATTTCGACCGCAAAGTGGATGGGCAGCCGTACGGCGGCCGGCCGGACGGCGCTGCAGTGGATGTGGAGGGCAACTACTGGGTGGCGATGTACGAAGGCGGCTGTGTGCTGCAGCTCTCGCCCGCTGGCGATGTGCTGCAGCGCATCGCCACGCCGGTGGTGTGCCCGACGATGGTGTGTTTTGGCGGGGAGGATTTGCGGACGCTGTACGTTACGTCGGCACGGGCAGGGAGGCCTGTGGCAGAGCAGGACGCAGACGTTCCAGCAGGATCGCTATTTAGCCTGCGCGTGGAGGTGCAGGGACTGCGGGTGAATTTCTTCGAACCCTGACGGGCGCAGCACGAAGCCCCGGCAGGTCACAAAGAGGCGCCGGGCGCGGGGCATGGATCCGAGCCGAGCTCCCGAGACCCCGCTCAGCTAGCGCTGCATCCTGGGCGACGCTCCAACCGCCATAATTTCCTGATGCCTTTGCAGGGCGTGGTCTGTGTCGGCGCCTACTTTGCGCGCAGACGCGCAGTCATCCTGTTGATTCCATGCGACTAGGAAACGATGTGGGATCCCCCATCGCTGTCCTCCAATGAGTACAAACCTTTGAACCATATGCGCCGTTTTCTTGCAGCAGGGATTGCAGCCGCCATGGGCTGGAAAGTGGCCTCGGCCCTGAAGCCTGAGGAGGGATCCCCCAACAAGGAGGTTCCAGCTTCTGCATCGTCGGTACAGCCCCGCCACGTCCTGTGCTTCCTCGGGAAAAGTCGCGATCAAACGCCACTGTTGGACGCAGTGTCTGGCGCGATCCGTGATTTCGCGACCGGGTTCAGTGTGGACGAGGCTTACTCCCTGCCTGAGCCTGACGAGCGCATGGAGAGGTCTTTCGCGGTCAGCCGGGATCGGGTTGCACCCAATGCATGGACTGCAGCCGACGAAAAATCAGTCGCCAGCCACCAGTCCGTCCTCTATGTCCTGGGGCCGCGCATGCACCAGCACGAGACGGTCAAGGTTTCGATGACCGCGTTGCAGCTGGTCAGCCGGTTGATCGATGCGGGAGCTATTGCTGCCAAGGGCGAAAGTGCAGGGGTCGCGCACGGGCTCGATCGATGGAAGGACCTGATCCGCCAAGGAGCGGAGGCACTCAAGTCGGGCGACCTGTTGGCACAACAACGGATTGGCCGGCTGGCTTTCGCCAAACGCCCGCTCTCGGCCCGAGGCTATCTTGAAAGTGTTGGCTTCCACCTCGTCGGCTTGCCAGAGGTGTACGTGCCGCAATCGCTGGGATCGGAGATGCTCATCGTCAATTTGATGGATACGGTAGCGGACGAGATCGCACAGCGCGGACTTGTCGAGGTGCTGAAAGAGCGCCGCGCCAAGCTTACATTCACCTCGACTTATGAAGACGATGATTTCAAGTTCAATCCGTTTGGAATAGTCAGGCTGTCCCGATAACGTCGCCGCGGGAGCAGACGGAGCGCTCCGCAATGGAGCGTCCTGGAGCCGGGCCCCGTCGACCGCGGCTCCCTGCCTGCCCGCGCTTGAAAGCCCCCATTCACAGCTACAGCTTCAGTCCCCATGCTTGCTTCCGGTCGCTTCCTATTCCGCCCCATCGTTGAATCCGATCTCCCGACGTTCGTCGAGGCCGTCCTGGAGTCCACCAACACCGTCGGGAAATGGATGCCGTGGGCCCATGCCAACTACACAGCAGCCGAGGCTGAGGCCTGGTTTGCCCACTGCCAGGCCGAGCGGGAGAATGGTTCCAGCTACGAGTTCGGCATCTTCGACGCCGAATCCAACAGGCTTGTGGGCGGCTGCGGCCTCAATCAGTTCAACCCAGCCAACGGCTTTTGCAACCTCGGCTATTGGGTCCGCCAGTCTTGGCAGCGCAGAGGTGCCGCTTTGGCCAGCATTCAAGCACTCAGTCATTTCGCCTTTGCGGAGCTCAAGCTTGGTCGCGTTGAAATTGTTGTTGCCGAACACAACACACCCAGTCTCAGCGCCGCTGCGCGGTCAGGCGCAGTGCGAGAGTGCCTCGCGCGAAATCGGCTCAAGATTCAAGGCAGCTTCACCGATGCCTATGTCTTTTCCCTCATCGCGCCAGACATCTAACCGTCCGTCCAGGGAATGCCTTGTGCCAAGGCGCAGGCCGACTCCTGCGTCGAACATTGTGCGACCGCCAGTCGCAGCTGCCCCGGCTGCGGCCTACCGACAGCAGCCATCTCACGCACGCACGTCTCCCAAGGCCAACAACACGTCATAACACGCCCCCATGTTGTGATAGTCCACCTTCCCCGCATTGCTCTTCTCGCGGGTCGTGTTGCGGTTGCTGCGGTCCAGGATGCGAAACCACGCGCCGTGTTCGTGGTCCACGAAGTGCTCCCAGCAGTACGCCCAGATACGGTCATACCACTGCCAATATCGCGCGTCGCCCGTGCGCAGGGCCAGCACAGCGGCGGCGGCCATGCTTTCAGCCTGCACCCAGTGGTATTTGCCGTCGTCGCAGATGCTGCCATCCGGTGCCAGGCCGTAGACGATGCCGCCGTGCACGCTATCCCAACCCTTGTCCAGGGCCGCATCGAACAGGAACTGGGCGCAGGGCAAGTGCCAGTCGGCAGGCGCCAGGGCGTCGAGTTGCAAGAGCAGCTTGGCCCACTCGGTCTGGTGGCCGACCTGGTAGCCCCAGGGCCTGAAGATGTTGCTGCGGTCGTGGCGGTTGTATTCCCAGTCCACCGACCAGTCGGCGTGGAAATGCTCCCACACCCAGCCCTCGGCACCGGGGGCCGAGGCGCGGTTTGACAGCGCTGCCTGCCGCTGGCAAATGCCCTGCGCGAGCTGCTCGGCGCGCTCGATGTAGCGCGTCTCGCCCGTCGCGCGAAAGGCCGAGATCATGGCCTCGCAGGCGTGCATGTTGGCGTTCTGGCCGCGGTAATCCGTCAGCACCCAGTCGGGCGATGCCTCGTCCGCGTACAAGCCCTGCGCGGGCTGCCAGAAGTGGCGCTCGGCGGTGTCGAATGCCTCAGCCAACCAGCCACGTGCCTCGGGCACGCCGGCTTCGAATGCGCGGGCATAGGCCAGCATCACAAACGCCAAGCCGTAGCAGTGCCGCGTAGCGTCGAGCACGGTGGCCCGGCCATGCTGCCAGTCAATGAGCCAGGCGTAGCCATACGTGACGGGGTCGAAAAACGCGGCGCGCAGAAACTGCAGCGCGTGCCGCATGCCTGCCGCATATCGCGCCTCGCCCGTGGTGCGGTAGAGCATGGCGTGCGTGACCACAAACCGTGTGGCGCTCACCAGGTGGCGGGTGCGGGTGTCGTAGACCGTGCCGTCATCCAGAAAGAAGTGGTACATGCCGCCGCTTGCATCGGTGGCCACGGGGTCGTAGAACGCCATGGTGTGGCGGATGTGCGTGCGCAGGAATTCGGGCGAGCGGAAATCGGGCTGGGACGCAGTCATGGTGGAAATCTCCTGAACCGTTCGGGCTGAGCTTGTCGAAGCCTTGCGCGTCGCTTCGACAAGCTCAGCCCGAACGGACTTGTACTTTTGTTTGGTTGCGTGCTGGGAGTAGCGCGCGCGGGGATGCGACGGGCTCAGCCTGAACGGTGAGGGGCGAGCCTCGGCGTCATGCCGTGCGCTTGCGCTTCAGGCGCCGCTGCGCAGGCGGCCCAGCAGCCCCGCGGTGGAGCCATCCAGCCCCGCCGCATCGCCGCTGGCAAGCCGCGCTTCAATGTCCCGGGCCAGCACCTTGCCCAGCTCCACGCCCCACTGGTCGAAGCTGTTGATGCCCCACAGGCTGCCGCTCACAAACACGCGGTGCTCCTGCAACGCAATCAGCGCGCCCAGCGATGCGGGCGTGAGCGCATCCAGCAGCAAGAAGGTGCTGGGCCGGTTGCCCGGAAAGTGCCGGTGGCCGTCTTCGCCCTCTTTGCCTACCATCAGCGCTTGGGCTTGCGCCAGGGCATTGGCGAGCAGTTTCTCGTGGTGTCCCTTCAGGGGATGGGTGGCCTGGCGCACGGCGACCAGTTCCAGCGGCAGCACGTCGGTGCCCTGGTGCAGCATCTGAAAGAACGCGTGCTGGCCGTTGGTGCCTGGCTCGCCCCACAGCACGGGCGACGTGGCATAGGGCAGCGGCTGACCGTCCAGCCCCACGCGTTTGCCGTTGCTTTCCATCTCCAGCTGCTGCAGGTAGGCCGGCAGGCGGCGCAACGCCGCGTGGTAGGGCGCGATACAGCGGCTGGTAAAGCCGTGGAAGTTGCGGTACCAGACGTCAAGCAAGCCCAGGCGCACGGGCAGGTTCTGCGCGAACGGGGCCGTGCGGAAGTGTTCGTCCATGGCATGGGCGCCGGCCAGCAGATCGCGAAAACCTGCGGAGCCAATGGCAATGGCCACGGGCAGGCCGATGGCGGACCACAGCGAGTAGCGCCCGCCCACCCAGTCCCAGAACCCGAAGGTGGTGGTGATGCCCAGCGCCCGTGCAGCCTCCACATTGGTGGTGAGCGCCGCAAAGTGGCGCCCCACGTCGCGCCCGCCCTGCTGCGCAAACCATGCCAGCGCCGAGGCGGCATTGGTCATGGTTTCGGCCGTAGTGAAAGTCTTGGAGGCAATCAGAAACAGCGTGTTCTGCGGGCGCAGCGACTGCAGCGCCGTGTGCAGCTCATGCCCATCCACGTTGGAGACAAAGTGCAGCCGTTTGCCCTGGGCGCGGAATTGCTCGAGCGCCAGCACGGCCATGTGCGGCCCGAGGTCTGAGCCGCCGATGCCGATGTTCACCACGTCGGTGATGGCATCGTCGGCCCGCACCGTGTCGGCGTAGGCGAGCATGGCGTCCAGCGTGGTGTGCACCTCGGCCAGCTTCTGCGCAATGTCGGACCCATCGCCAGGCAGTGTCAGGCCCGCCGGGCGGCGCAGCAGCGTGTGCAGCACGGCGCGGCCCTCGGTGCTGTTGATGGGCTGGCCGCCCAACATCGCGTCGCGGTGCTGTGCAAGGCCGGTGGCCTGCGCCATGTCCAGCAGCAGCGCTTCGGTGCTGCGGTCCCACAGGTTTTTGGACAGGTCGGCAAACACATGGGGTGCCGACTGGCTGAAATGGGCAAACCGCTGATCGTCCTGGGCAAAGGCCTGGCGCAAATCCAGCGCGCGCCCCTGGGCAGAAAAGGCAGCCTGCAGCTGAGGCCACTGCGGTGTGTGATCGCAACGGAGGGACATGGTGGGTTCAGGTGGGAGGGTCAATGCCGCGAGATAGTAACTTGATTACCAAATTTGTTCGATAAATTTCTATCTGGGAACTGTCATAAATCGTTCTACAGGCCTTGCACCTACACATTTCGATGTAACGAGATTACAATTTCCAGCCTGCGCCGGTGGGCTTGCATGCCAGCGTGCCAACAACCAACACTGATACGGAGACCCCATGAGTTTTGACCTCGTCCTGTTTGGCGGAACCGGCGATCTGGCCTGGCGCAAGCTCATGCCGGCGCTTTTTCAGGCCTTCCGCCACGGGACCTTGCCCGAGGGGGGGCGCATCATTGCGGTGGCACGCGACGAGTTGAGCCACGAACAATACCGCAGCCTGATCCAGTCGCGCTTTGACAGCGTGGACCTGGCCAAACGCCCCACCCCCGACGAGTTCGAGCGCTTTGGCGCGCTGCTGCACTACCTGCGCATGGACCTGTCGCAAACACAGGACTACGCGCGCCTGGCCAGCCTGCTGCAAGAGCGCGCTGCCGACACCGTGGTGATGTACGTGGCCACCGCACCGAGCCTGTTCACCAACGTGTGCGAGCAGATTGCCGCTGTCGGCCTGAACGGCCCCAACACCCGCATCGTGCTCGAAAAGCCCCTGGGCCACGACCTGCGCTCCAACCAGGCCATCAACGACACCTTGCGCCGCGTGCTCAAGGAAGAGCAGGTGTTTCGCATCGACCACTACCTGGGCAAGCCCGCGGTGCAGAACCTGTTTGCCATGCGCTTTGGCAACGCGCTGTTCGAGCCCCTGTGGCGGCGCGAGAACATCGCCAACATCCAGATCACCATTGCCGAAGAGCTGGGCGTGGAAACGCGCGGTGCCTTCTACGACCAGACCGGCGCACTGCGCGACATGGTGCAAAACCACGCGCTGCAACTGCTGTGCGCCATCGGCATGGAGCCACCCATCAACTCCAGCGCCAACGCCATCCGTGACGAAAAGCTCAAGGTGCTGCAGTCGCTCAAGCCCTGGAGCATGGAGACCATCGGCCAGCATGTGATTCGCGGCCAGTACGCCGCGGGCAACACCCACGGCCAGAACATGGCGGGCTACCTGCAGGAAAAGGGCGTGGCGCCTGGCAGCACCACCGAGACCTTTGTCGCGCTGCGCACCGAGATCTCCAACTGGCGCTGGGCGGGCGTGCCGTTCTACATCCGCACCGGCAAGCGGCTGGCGGGGCGCGACGCGCACATCGTCGTCAACTTCCGCCCCGTGCCCCACCCTATCTTCAAGATGCCCTCGGGGGCGGTGAACCGGCTGGTCATCAACCTGCAGCCCAAGGACGGGCTGGAGCTGCACCTGCTGGCCCAGGGCGCCGCGCAGCACCAGACCGAGCCCGCGCTGTCACAGGTGGCGCTCAACCTCGACTTCGACCAGCGCTTTGGCACCGAACGCGTGGGCGCGTATGAACGCCTGCTGCTCGACGTGATCGCTGGGCGCCTGAACCTGTTTGTGCGCAGCGATGAGCAAGAGGAAGCTTGGCGCTGGGTGGAGCCCATCCTGCAGCACTGGAAGAACGACCCCGCGGGCCCGCGGCCGTATGCGCCGGGCAGCTGGGGGCCGAGTGCAGCCAGCGCGATGATTGCGCGCGATGGGCATTGCTGGAGCGAAGAGATGTAGATGGGAAGCGGGAGCCCAGCCTAACGGCGGTGCGGCTTCCGAATCCAGCGATTCAGCGATCCAGCGTTGTCGGGCTGCAACCCAGAGCGAACGGTGGCGCTGCCTCCCTGTTAGCACCGCTACAGTGGAGCCCACAGGTGATGAGGCAAGCCTCCGATAGCGCCGCCCTTTGCCGGCCCTTCCGCACCGCCTCCCTTCACCCCATTGCCCGCGGCCGAAACCGCTTCCTTCACGGATGAACCCCTCTTTCTCTCCCGCTGAACGCGCCGTTCTTCTCGCAGTCAAAGGCGTCGGCCCCACCGTCGTATTGCGTCTGGAACAAATGGGATTTGCCAGCATGGCCCAACTCGCAGAAGCTGACGCCCGCGACGTCCTGGCGAAGGGCGCCAGCCTCTCGGGATCGTCGTGCTGGAAGAACAGCCCCCAGGCCCAGGCGGCTGTATCGGCGGCCATTTCCGCTGCGCTGGCGGAGGTGCACCGGACCAGCGCCCATCCAGTGGCTGAACGCTGAAGCCGCTGCATCCCGCTCCATGGCCGCTACGCGGCTGAGCTCCCCACCAGCTCAATCGGCAGCCCATCCGGATCGGCCAGGAAAGTGAATTCGGCGCCGGTAAAAGGGTCAATTCGCACCGGCTCCACGGCCACGCCGTGCGCTGCCAGCACCACCAGGCTCGCGGCCAGGTCGTCCACCCGCAACGCCAGATGGCGCAAACCGCAGGCCTCCGGATAGGAAGGGCGCTGTGGCGGGTTGGGGAAGGAGAACAACTCGACCTGCGAGCCGTCGGGCAACTGCAGATCGAGCTTGTGGGACTGCCGCTCGGCGCGGAACACCTCGTTAACAACCTGAAGACCCAGCACCTCGGTGTAGAAGCGGCGCGAGCGCGCGTAGTCGCTGGCGATGATCGCGACATGGTGGATGCCTGCCAGCTGCAGCGCGGGCAAAGCGGGCGGCACGGCGCCACTGTCCGCCATCACTCTGCGCCCGCGATATCCAGTGCGCGCGATGCGCCGTACAGCGCAGGGGTGACGGTCGGGTCGATGATCCAGCAGGGGATGGCCGCCAGATAGGACTGAAAACGCCCCTTGGCCTCGAACCGCGCGCGGAACGACGATTTGTCAAACCACGTTCCGAGGCGCGGCACCATGCCGCCGCCCAGGTACACGCCACCGCGCGCGCCCAGCGTCAGGGCCAGGTTGCCCGCGACGCTGCCCAGGAACCCGCAGAAAAGATCGAGGGCTTCGAGCGCCAGCGGGTCGTTGGACTGCAACGCGAGCTCGGTCACCTGCGCAGCGGAGCTGACTTCTTTGCCGCCGCGCTGGGCCAGCCGGCGCACCGCGTGGTACAGGTCCACCAGGCCGGCGCCGCACACGGCGCGTTCGGCCGACACATGGCCGTAGCGCTCTTGCAGGATGTTGAGCACGTCGAATTCGCGCTGGGTCTGCGCGGCCAGTGTGACGTGGCCGCCCTCGCCCGACAGCGGCACGCCCGCGGTAGAGCCCGGCGGGAACACCAGGCCTGACACGCCCAGCCCCGTGCCGGGACCGACCAGCGCAATGGCGCTGCCCGCCACGCCCTCACCGCCGCCCACCTGGCGCAGCAGGTCGGGCGTGAGCAGCGGCAGCGCCAGCGCCAGGGCCGTGAAGTCGTTGATGACCACCAAGCGCTCAAAACCAAAAGCTTCACGGACCGCGCGCTGCGAAAAGCTCCAGCTGTGGTTCGTCATGCGGATCGCATCGCCTGTCACGGGGTTGGCAATGCCAAAAGCCGCTTCGCGCGGGGAGGGCACGCCCACCTCTTTCAGATAGGCCGCCAACGCAGCGTCGACGGTGGGGAACTGCGCGCAAGGCAGCACGCGCGTGTCGTTGAGCGGGCCCGTGGGCGATGCCTGCCAGGCCAGCCGGATGTTGGTGCCGCCAATGTCGGCGAGAAGGCGCAGTGGGTGCATAGGTCGATCGCAGAGGTCGTTGGCGGTAGCGCAGGGCCCGGCCAGGGGGCAACCTTTTGCTACCAAAAATATAGCAACAAGTGGATATACATCAAGCGGTAGAGCCTGTTTTTACCTGAAACCCAAGGCCTGGCAAAGACCAAAGCCCCTGCGGCCACTGGGCAAACCGCCGGCGGGAGGGCACCGGGCGGCGTACCGCCAAGGTCAGCCGGGCCGGGTGCCCGCGGCCAGGACAGGTCGGGCCGCCGGTGGCGGGGGAACCACCGCGCCTCTTCAGCGTGGACGCGGGTCGCCTGAATCCACGGGATCAGGCCAGGCGCTCTTCGGACTTCGCATCAAACCAGTGGGCGTTGGCCGGAGCCACGGTCAGGCCCACCTGGTCGCCCGGCTGCACGCGGGTTTGTGCGTCGGTGCGCAGCGTGACGCTGCCTGCCGCGGTGTCCACCATCACATAGGTGTCAGGGCCCGTGGGTTCGACCACGCTGACCTGCCCGCGCCAGGGTGCGTCGTCCTGCAGTTGCAGATGCTCGGGGCGCACGCCCAGCAACATCTCGGCGGCGCCCGTGGGCGGCGCCAGGTTCAGCGATGCGCCCTCGATGCCAAAGTGCCCGGCGGGCTGCGCACCACCGCGCAGCAGGTTCATGGTGGGCGAACCGATGAAGGTCGCCACATAGGTATTGGCCGGGCGGTTGTAGATCTCGTCGGGCGTGCCCAGCTGCTGGACCACGCCGCCCTTCATCACCGCGATGCGCGATCCCAGCGTCATGGCCTCGACCTGGTCGTGCGTCACGTACACGCTGGTGATGCCGCTGGCCTGGTGCAGGCGCTTGATCTCGGCGCGCATCTCCACGCGCAGCTTGGCGTCGAGGTTGGACAAAGGTTCGTCGAACAAAAAGAGCTGCGGCTGGCGCGCCAGCGCCCGGCCCATGGCCACGCGCTGGCGCTGCCCGCCCGAGAGCTGGCTGGGCCGGCGGTCGAGCAGGTGGCTGATCTGCAGCATGGCCGCCACTTCGTCGATGCGCTTTTGCCGCTCGGGCTTGGGCATCTTGCGCATCTCCAGCGCAAAGCCGATGTTGTCCGCCACCGACAGCGTGGGGTACAGCGCGTAGCTCTGGAACACCATGGCGATGTCGCGGTCGCGCGGGGGCATGCCCACCACGTTCTTGTCGGCGATGCGGATCTCGCCCTCGGTCGGCTCGTCCAGGCCCGCGATGATGTTGAGCAGCGTCGACTTGCCGCAGCCCGAGGGGCCGACCAGGATCAGGAACTCGCCCGGTGCCACGTGGATGTCGATCTTGCGCAGCACCTCGACGCTTTTGTCGCCCTTGCCGAAACGCTTGTTGATGCCTGCGATGTCCAATGAAGACGCCATGATTCCTTATCCCTTTACGGCGCCGGCAGTGAGGCCGCGCACAAAAAATTTGCCTGCGAGAACGTAGATCACCATGGTCGGCAAGCCCGCGATGATCGCGGCCGCCATGTCCACGTTGTAGGCCTTCACACTGCTGCTGGTATTGGCCAGGTTGTTGAGCCCCACGGTCACCGGCTTGGAGTCGGTGCCAGAGAACACCACGCCGAACAGGAAGTCGTTCCAGATGTTGGTGAACTGCCAGATGAGCGTGACCATCACGATGGGTGTGGACAGCGGCAGCACGATGCGCCAGAAGATCTGAAAGAAGCTCGCGCCGTCCATGCGTGCGGCGTTCACCAGCTCTTTCGGGATGGCCGCATAGTAGTTGCGAAAGAACAGCGTCGTGCCCGCCAGGCCCGCCAGGCAGTGCACCAGCACCAGGCCGGTGATGGAGCTCGACAAGCCGAGCCAGCCCAGCACTTGGCTCATCGGCAGGAGCACCACCTGGAAGGGCATGAACACACCAAACAGCAGCATGCCGAACAGCGCGTCGCTGCCGCGGAACTTCCACAGGCTGAGCACGTAGCCATTGAGCGCGCCCCACACGGTCGAGATCAGCACTGCAGGCACGGCCATGGCCACCGAATTGAGGAAAAACGGGCGCAGGCCGTTGCAGTCGACACCCGTGCAGGCAGTGGACCATGCCGAGCCCCAGGCCGCCCAATTCAATGCGGCGGGCAGGGCCAGCAGCGAGGTGCTGCGGATCTCGTCCGCATCCTTGAACGACGTGACAAGCATCGCGTACAGCGGCAGCAAGAAAAACGCGGTCGCCAGGGCCAGCACCGCATAGACCAGGAAGCGGCCCACGGAAGGGAGAAGTGAAGGTTTAGCGGTCATGGGGCTTGGTCCGCAGTTCGCTGTACAGGTAAGGGATCACAAGGGCCGCCACGGTGGCCAGCATCATGGTGGCGCTGGCCGCGCCCAGGCCGATCTGCCCGCGCGAGAACGACATGGTGTACATGAACGTTGCAGGCACGTCGGTAGCAAAGCCGGGGCCACCGGCCGTGAGCGCCATCACCAGGTCAAAGCTCTTGATTGCCAGGTGCGACAGCACCATGACGGTGGAAAAGAACACGGGCCGCAGCGCCGGCAGCACGATGCGCCAGTAGATGCGCGGGAGCGATGCGCCATCGACCTGCGCGGCCTTGATGATGCTGTCGTCGATGCCGCGCAGGCCCGCCAGAAACAGCGCCATCGCAAAACCCGCGCTTTGCCAGATGCCTGCGATCACCACGCAGTAGATGGCCATGTCGGTATCGACCAGCCAGCCGAATTCAAAATTGGGAAAACCCCAGTCGCGCACCATTTTTTCGATGCCCAGGCCCGGGTTCAGCAGCCACTTCCAGGCCGTGCCCGTGACCACAAACGACAGGGCCATGGGGTACAGGTAAATCGTGCGGAGCGCGCCTTCAGCGCGGATCTTCTGGTCCAGCAGCACAGCCAGCACCACGCCAATGGCGAGCGACCCGCCCACGTAGCCCACCCCGAAGATGCCCAGGTTCTTGAGCGCCACCCACCAGCGGTCCATCTCCCAGAGTTTTTCGTATTGCGCCAGGCCCACCCACTCGTAGTTGGGGAGCATGCGCGACGCGGAGAGGCTGAGCACGCCGTTCCAGACCATGAGGCCATAGATGAAGGCAAAGCCCAGGACAAAAGCCGGTGTCACGACCAGCTTGGGCAACCATGTTTCAAACGTGTTTTTGCTCATGGCCGCGGAATGTGTTTGTCATCGTCCTGCATTAGAAAAAACGGGGGGCACGCAGGAGTGCCCCCCAAATGAACAAAGTAACCTCGGAGAAGGTGCGAACGAATCTGCCATGCCCGCTCATCCCGCGACAACACGCCCGCTCGTTGTTGCAAATGCTCGCCATAGCCCGAGCTATGTCTGCGCTTTGCGCCTAGATCGGCCGCGCCGTCGCAGTCTGCTCGTGCACGCCAGATCCATTCACACCTTCTACTAACTCGCTAACTCACTCACCATTCCATGTCCGGGCCGCAAGGCTTGCGCGGCGAGTGCCCCGCGTTCCCTGCGGCCGGACGCGGAATTTCTTACCACCAGACCTCGTACTGCACGCCCACCAACGTGCGCGAGGTCTTGCCGTTGGCGCCGAACGTGGCGGCATTCGCCACGGCAGCTGCCTGGTTCCAGTTGACCTTGGTCACATACAGGCGCAGCTCGGGGCGTGACCAGAAGTCTTCCGACAAGGCCAGAGCACCCGCCAGGGTGGCCTTTGACAGGCGCTGATCAGGGCCCGTATTGCCCTTGCGCGTGGTGGTCGACAGCTCGGCCAGCATCTTGAAGTTCTGCGTTATGGCGTACGAGCCGCGGCCGCCCAGCGAGAAGTCCTTGGTCTCCACCCCGGTCAGGTCGGCCTTGTTGGTCTGGTAGCCGATGATGGCTTGACCACCGAAGGGGCCGCTTTGCCAGTTGATCGAGTCGGCAATGCGTGTGGAGCGGCGGCCAGCACGGGTGCCGTCGATGGATTCAAACTCGCCATCGATGCGGGCATGGCCGCGGGACGTCTGCAGGAACAGGGTGTTGCTGATGCTCGGCAGCAGGAATTCCTTTTGCGTGTGCATCAGCGAAACGCCCGAGCCCGAACCGCCACCCACCTGGTTCTTGCCGCCCACCGCAGTCAGCAGCACGCGCAGCTTGCCGCCAGGGTTGGTGTTGATCTCGGACAGGTCGGCATTGAAACGGTGCGCCTTCACGTTGTTGGGCAGGTTGCCGTCGAACTTGTCGCCCGTGAACATGCCGAGGCCCAGCTTCATGCCGCCCACCGGGATGTCTGTCACGCCCGCACCGATGTTGTCGCCGTAGTTCAGCAGAAAGTAGTCGACGATGTGCACATCCTGAATGCGCAGGCGGCGCTGTCCGGCCCAGAACTTGGCCTCTGGCGAGAACGAGAAGCCGCTCATTTCCACGTAGGCCTGCTCGGTGCTGATGTCGCCACTGCCCCACTTGGCGGGCATGTAGTTCACCTTCCATTTGATGCCGTTGGTCTCAAAACCGCGGGCGAAGTTGACTTCAATGCCGTTGTCGCCCTCGTTGCCCAGGCGGAACATCTGCAGCTCGCCGCCCAGGCCGATGTGACCTTTGACGCCGTCGGAGTGGTTGAACACGGGGCCGCCCCGCGAGTAACCGTTGAACTCAAAGCCCGCTACTTCCATAGCAAAGGCGCCATTTGCGCATGCGGCGGCCAAAGCCACCGCCGTGAGGCGGTTTCTTGTCTTCATGATGGGATCCCTCTAGTGGTGGTTTATTTGGCTTACTTGGTCTTGGCGGCGGTCGCGATCTTCTTCATGGCGTCCGCAACGCTCACCTTGTCGTCATTCCAGAACTGGCTGACAACGTCCTTGATGGCGCCTTCGGTAGCGGGCGCAATCGCCATGCCGTGGGCCACGCTGGGCAGCAGGCTGCCGCTCTTGGCGGTGTCGACGAAGTCCTTGGCCGATGCCTTGGCGCAGTCGTCGAACTTGTCCATCTTCTGGCCGGCCCGTACCGGGATCGAGCCCTTGTTCAGGTTGAACACTTCCTGGAACTCGGTGCTCATGATGGAGCTGGCCAGGTCGCTTTGCGCCTTTTGGGCGGCGGCGTCCTTGAGCTTGAAGAGGATGAACGAGTCCACGTTGAAGGTGTACGACGTGGTCGTGCCCGGTGCTGCAGCGCACAGGAAGTCCTTGCCGGGCACCTTGTTGGCGGCCAGGAACTCGCCCTTGGCCCAGTCGCCCATCAGCTGAAAGCCTGCCTTGCCCTGGATCAGCATGGCCGTGGCCAGATTCCAGTCGCGGCCGGGGGCGCCAGCGTCGGTGTACGACTTGATGCGGCGGAAGGTCTCGAGCGACTTCTTCATCGTGTCGCTGTTGATGGCCTTGTCGTCGAGCTTGACCAGTGCGTCCTGGTAGAACTTGGGACCACCGACACCGAGCACCACCGATTCAAACGTGGTGAAGTCCTGCCAGTTCTGGCCACCATGGGCCACGGGCACCAGACCGGCGGCCTTGAGCTTGTCGGCAGCAGCAAAGAACTCGTCCCAGGTCTTGGGCATGGCGGCCACGCCGGCCTTCTTCAGCGCCTCGGAGCTGCCCCACATCCAGTTGACGCGGTGCACGTTGACGGGGGCGGCCACGTAGGCGCCCTTGTACTTCATGACATCGGCGACGACCTTGGGCAGCAGCTCATCCCATTTCTCGGCCTTGGCCAGGGTGTCCATGTTGGCCAGCACGCCTTCGGAGGCCCACTCCTGGATGGCGGGACCCTTGGTCTGCGCAGCGGAGGGTGGGTTGCCCGAGATCACGCGGCTCTTGAGCACGGTCATGGCGCTGTCGCCGCCGCCGCCCGCCACGGCAAAGTCGCGCCAGGTGTGGCCCTTGGCCTGCATGATCTTCTTGAGCTCGGCGACCGACTTGGCCTCGCCGCCCGAAGTCCAGTAATGCAGAACCTCGACCTCCCCTGCGCTGGCCGACATCGCTGCCGCCAGGCCCACCGCGACTGCGGCGATCTTTGTCATCTTCCACATACCCTTGTCTCCTCGATGTTTGAATCCGTTTGGTGCGCAGCAGTCCGGTGCCGTTCAGCGCAGTCGGTACTTTAATTACAATAATTAATGAACATATCAGGGGTTTCCCGGGTTGTTGGTTACATGCCAGTGCCCTGCCGCCGTTATCCGATTACCGCGTTTGCGCAGTGTGTGGTCGCCCGAACAAACAGGCCCAGGCCGCCTGCCGCGGGAGACGCTTTGTTATGCTCAATCCATGCCCACCCTACTGATCGTCGAAGACGATGCCCTGCTGCTCGACGCTCTCACGGGACAGCTCAAACAGCTCGAATTTGACGTCTGCACGGCATGCAACGTGGCCCAGGCCATGGCGCTGTTGCAGACCCAGGCGGTGGACGGGATCATCCTGGACCTGGGCCTTCCGGGGGCCGACGGCATGGAACTGCTGACCTGGGTTCGCAGCCACATCGTCGGCCTGCCCGTGCTGATTCTCACCGCCCGCGACGGCATCGACGACCGGGTGGCGGGCCTGAACGCCGGGGCCGACGACTACATCACCAAGCCCTTCAACATGCAGGAGCTGCAGGCCCGCCTGCAGGCCATGCTGCGCCGCGCACGGCAGCCCGCATTCACGCAGCCCAGCAGCGCATCGGGCGGTCCCAGCACCACCATTGGCCCACTGCTGCTGGACCATGCCGGCCAAGCCGCCACGCTCGACGGCGCCCCCCTGGAGCTGACGCAGCGCGAGTGGGAACTGCTGGAGCTGCTGGTCAACCGCTGCGGCGAGGTCGTGACACGCGACGACGTGCTGGCTGCCTGGCGCGCCGGCCCGCCCGAACCCGGCCAGTCGGCACCGCCGCTCGCATCGAACGCGCTGGAGGTGTATGTGCACCGCCTGCGCAAGAAGCTGGACGACACCAGCCTGGCGATCCGCAATATCCGGGGCCTGGGCTACATGCTCGAAAGACCGTGATGCGAGTCGCTCCGCCCTTGAGGCACTTCGCGCCTTCACCCCGGGAGGATGCCGCCCTTGCTGCGTGGCGGCCGTTGCTGGGCGGCCCTGGCGTGGGACCTGCCGGTTCCGACTGACATGCGGCCACTCCACGGTGTTTCGCTGCAGCGCAAGCTGCTTTTGTGGCTGCTGCTGCCGCAGCTGGTGCTGTGGCTTTCGGGCGGGTTTCTGGCGTGGCGCGTGGCGCTGCAAAACGGCGAGAAGGGCATCGACCAGACGCTGACCCAGTCGGTGCGGGCGCTGGCGCGGCAGATCAAGCCGATTGGCGACGGGCTGCTGGTGGACTTTCCCAAGGCCGCGCAGGACATCCTGGAGCAGGACCCGGCCGACCGCATCACCTACATGGTGTCGTCCCCGCCCGGGCGCTTTTTGCTGGGCAATGCCCAGCTGCCCCCGCCCCCACCGGTGGACGTGCAAGTGGGCGACCCGTACCTGTACCACGCGCGGGTGGATGACAAGCCGGTGCGTGTGGCCTTGCTCGACGTGGACTACGGCACGCCGCAGACCCGCCAGACCCTGCGCGTACAGGTGGCGCAAAGCCTGACCGTGCGCGAGCGCATCGCGCAGGAGCTGCTCGAGCAGATGCTGCTGCCCATGGGCCTCATGGGCCTGGCGCTGAGCGCGGTGGTGTATGCCGGCGTGCTGCGCGGCTTGCAGCCCTTGAAGCGACTGGAAGCGCAGATCGAGAAAGCGGGCGCGCGCAAGCACAACACAGCCGACCCGCTGCCGCCCATCGAGCTCACCTCGGCCCCGCAGGAAGTGCACTCCCTGGCCAGCACCATCAACGGTCTGCTCGAGACGGTGGCCCGCGGCCAGAAAAAGGAAAAGCGCTTCTTGAACGATGCTGCGCACCAGCTGCGCACGCCGCTGGCCGGGCTCATCGGCCAGACCGAACTGGCCCTGCACGAGAGCCATGAACCGGCGGTGCAGGAACGCCTGCAGAAAGTGCTGGCCGCCGCCCAGCGCAGCGCCCATCTGGTGCACCAGCTGCTGCAGCTGGCACGCTCGGAATCCAACGTGGAGATGCAGCCCATCGACCTGGCCGCCCTGGCCCGCGAGGTGGCGCGCGAGTGGGCGGCGCGCGCCCTGGCGCAGGGCATGGACCTGGGCTACGAGGGCGACGACCGGCTGGACGTGCTCGGCCACCCGCTGTTGCTGCGCGAGGCGCTCAACAACCTCATCGACAACGCACTGCACTACGCCGGCCCGGGCGCCACGGTGACGGTGCGCGTGGCTACCGCACCGGGCCGCTGGGCCACGCTGGTGGTGGAAGACGACGGCCCCGGCGTGCCGGCCGCGCACCTGACGGAACTGTTCGCACGTTTTTGGCGCGGGTCAGACATCGCCGGCGGGTGCGGCCTGGGCTTGTCCATCGTGGAAGAGATCGCGCTGCGCCATGGTGGCCACACGCTGGCGCAACCGGTGGCGCCGCGTGGCCTGCGGGTGGGCATCAAGCTGCCGCTGCCCCAGGGGCCCGCGCCACTGCGCCGGCCTCTGCCGCCTGCGCGGTCGCTTTGACTTCCCGCATCGCGCGGCAATAAAAAAGCGCCCCAGAGGGCGCTTTTTTGTGGGGCAGGGAATGCGCTGCCGCAGTAGACGAGTCCGGGTGTCAGTGACTCAATCCAGCGGTCAGAGCGCCAGGACCAGTTTGTCGAGCTTGATCGCGTCGGCCGCAAATCCGCGGATGCCTTCGGCCAGCTTTTCGGTCGCCATCGCGTCTTCGTTGAGCGCAAAACGAAAGCCCGCTTCGTCGTAGTTCACTGCCGGCAAGTCCAGCTGCTGGGCCGCCTTGGCGTCGAGCGCTGGCGCAAGCGGCGCGTCGCTGGCGGCCAGCTGGGCCAGCAGCTCGGGGGCGATGGTCAGCAGGTCGCAGCCGGCCAGCGCGGTGATCTGGCCCACGTTGCGAAAGCTCGCGCCCATGACCTCGGTGGCGATGCCAAAGCGCTTGTAGTGGTTGTAGATCTGGGTGACGGACTGCACGCCCGGGTCGTTGGCACCGGCGCGTGCGGCCTCGTCCCAGCTGGCGCCGGCCTGCTTCTTGTACCAGTCGTAAATGCGGCCGACAAACGGCGAGATCAGCTGCACCTTGGCCTGTCCGCAGGCCACGGCCTGGGCGAACGAGAACAGCAGCGTGAGGTTGGTGTGGATGCCGCGCTGCTCGAGCTTTTCGGCGGCCTTGATGCCTTCCCAGGTGGCGGCGACCTTGATCAGCACGCGGTCGATGTGGATGCCTTCGGCCTGGTACAGCTCGATGATGCGCTCGGCGCGGGTGATGGTGGCGTGGGTGTCAAAGCTCAGGCGGGCATCGACTTCGGTGGACACGCGGCCCGGAATGGTGGCGAGGATTTCGCGCCCAAAACGCACCAGCAGCCGGTCGATGATCTCGTCCATCGGCCGGCCCTTGAACTGCGCCACGGTGTCCTGCAACAGCGGCGCGTACTCGGGCTTTTGCACAGCCTTCAGGATCAGCGAGGGGTTGGTGGTGGCGTCCTGGGGCTGGAACTGCGCCAGTTGCTTGAAGTCGCCGGTGTCGGCAACCACGGTGGTGAACTGTTTGAGGGCGTCGAGTTGGGTCATGGCGCCATTATTCCGCATCGGCGCGGCGGGACTCGGTACTACCAAACACCGGTACCGAATCGCCCGCGCCCTGCCCTGTCAGCGTGCAGCGTTCTGCACTTCCTTTTCCCAGCGCGCAATCAGGCGGCGGCGCTCGGCGCTGGCGCCGTACTTGGCGTAGTCGTAGTTGATGAGTTTCATCTTGGCCGGATCGGTCATGCGCGGGTCCTTGGGCACCTGCATGTTGCTGGGCAGCTGGAACTGCTTGGCCGCCAGCCCGAACTGCTGGCCGCCCGGCGTGAGCGCCCACTCGTAGAACTTCTTGGCGGCCTCGGCGTTGGGGCTGTTCTTGACGAGGCTCATGGAGCCGACCTCGGCGCCCGTGCCCTCGGCCGGCGTGACCGAGCCCACGGGGAAGCCGTTGACGGCCTCGGTGGTCACGTCGTGCACGAAGCTCACCGACACCGCGGTCTCGCCCCGCGCCGCGGCCTTGATGGGCGCGGTGCCCGAGCGCGTGTAGGTGCTGACGTTGGGATGCAGCGCCTTGAGGTAATCGAACGCCTTGTCCTCCCCCATGATCTGCACGAGCGTGGCGATCATGGTGTAGGCCGTGCCGCTGGATGCCGGATTGGCCATCTGCACCTCGCCCTTGAACTCGGGCTTGAGCAGGTCGGCCCACGACTGCGGCGGGTTGAGCTTGCGTTTGGCCAGCAGTTCCTTGTTGTAGCCAAACCCCAGCGGGCCCAGGTACACCCCGACGGTGCGGTACTTGGAGTCGACCGCCTGCTTTTGCGCCCAGGGGTACAACTGCGGCAACTGCGGCGATTTGTACTCGAGCGTGAGGCCCTGCTCGGCGGCCTGCAGGTGCGGATCGCCCGTGCCGCCAAACCAGATGTCGGTCTTGGGGTTGGCGCGCTCGGCGTTGAGCTGGGCCAGCGCCTCGCCAGATCCCTTGGCCGTCATGTTGACCTTGGTGCCCGTGGTCTTGGCATACACGGTGGACATCAGGCTGCACCACTCGGCCTGCACCGAGCAAATCATGTTGACCTGCCCTTGCGCGAAGGCCCCGCCTGCGGCCAACGCCAGGGCCGTGCCTGCCAGGATCTTGTGCATAAAAAAACCTCTGCTTTCTGGGTAACGGAATTACGCTGGATCGTAGGCCCGGCCCCTGCGGGCGCCTACCGGGAATACGAGTAAACGCCAAGGCGGCAGCGTGAAACCGGACACCCCGCGCGGAAGGAACCCAGTTACATTAATTCCTGCTTTCCGGACACCCATGACCACCCACCCCGCCGCCCCCCGCTCAGGCCTGCCCCAGGA
>SDXZ01000377.1 GCA_004210805.1 Acidovorax sp. | reverse complement strand
GTTAAAGAAACGCCGGTAGACCGGCGATAGACGCCCGGTGCACTGCATCGGGCGTTTGCATTTTCAACGATAGATGAGGGCGTTCGCTGTTGTAGATCTGTATCGATTGCTTCACCATCCGGCGTGCTTGATCTAGCCCAGCGGGTCGTTGCAGCAGGAATTCGCATTTCAGTATCCCGTTGACGCGTTCGGCCAGGGCGTTCTGGTAACAGTCATAGCCATCGGTCATTGAGCAGCCGATGCCATGCTCCTCATGCAGTGATTGGTAATAGCTGGAGCAGTACTGGATGCCCCGGTCAGAGTGATGGACCAGCGGTCGCGCTGTCTGACGTCCGCGCAACGCCATCTTCATCGCTTGGGCCACCTCTTCGGTCTGCAGGCTTGGATGAACGTGCCAGCCCACGATTTTTCGCGAGTAAGCATCGGTGATGAGGCTGAGATAGACGAACTTGCCGACAGTGGGCAAATAAGTAATGTCGGCGACCCATAACTGCTCGCTTTGCGTGACCTTGATCTGCTGCGGACCATCCTTGACCAGGTTGGGATGCCGCCTGAACCGGTGATGACTGTTTGTAGTTTTGTGATACGCCCTCTTGGGCGCAACCAACATCCGGGCGTTGCGCAGCACGTCAAACATCGCATCGCGCCCCAACGCCAGGCCTTGGCGCTGCAACGGCTCGTAGAGCAGATGATGCAGCTTGCGTGTGCCCAGCCTGGGCTGTCGCACACGCTGCTGTTGGACCATCTCCACGACCGTCTCAGCCCGCTGAACACGACACGCGCTCCTGTGCTGCTCCTGATAGTGCGCCTGCCGGCTGATTCCCATGAATCGGCAAGCCATCGACACGCTCAACCCTTCAACGAGTTTTTGTGCGATAACTTGCCCACAGGCTTTTTTACAACACGCACGCCGTAGTCCTTCTTCAGCACGTCCACGACGGCTTCGAAGAACTTGGCTTTTTGCTCGGCCTGCGCCAGCTCCACCTGCAAAGCTTTGATCTGCTGCTCAGGCGTCAGCGCAATGGGTTTCTTGTCTATCGGCATAGCCGCCAATGATGCCGCACGCCCCCATCCCTGGCGACCGTGCTTGCGCAACCAGTTCAACACCGTCGAGCGGCCTTGAATGCCGTACTTCACAACGGCAAGCTTAAAAGCCTCGGTGTAATCCCGTTGAGTCCGTTTGACACCTGTATCCATCACGCTCGCCCTTTCCATGAGGCAAATGTGTCAACGCCAGGCAGGACGGGTCAGACGCCCAGAAAAAAGGCCCGCACCGCGGGCCTTTTTCGTTGTTGAATGCGCGGAACCGGCTCCGCCGGTCCGCTGCATTGCCCCCCGGTGGGGGAGCGGCCGCAGGCCGGACGGGGGGCGTCAGTCTTTAGTCGCCCGGCGCTGCACGCAGTCTATATAGGCCTGGCCATCCGGCGGCCTGCCTGATCGCTGGCTTTCCCATATCATCTGGCCGAGGCATTCCATGGCTTCATGGTGCGCGTCGTGCAGGGAATCTCGGCGGGCGGCGAGCAGTTCGACCGCCTGGCGGATACCGCGGGGCTGGTCGATCGAGCACTGCTCGCTGATGGACAGGTGCATCGACAGGTGGAGGAAGGGGTTGCTCTGGCCGTCCTTCGCGTCGAACACCCTGGCGAGTGCCTCGTCCTCATTGGCCAGTTCGGGGTGGTACTCGGGGTGCTCGTCGATCCACTGGCCGGCCAGCGTCTCGATGGCTTCCATGGGCTGGCCGCTTCGTGACTTGGCGAGGACCTGGCAATAAAAACGCCGGACGTCTTCCTGGGAGGGGCTGAACATAGGTTTCAAGCCTATCAGAGCTTGGGTAGGCGTCCTACGCGCGGGGTTGTGCGCCGGCCCTAAATTTCAGCCACGGCAGCAGGCGACCCGGGGCAAGCTGGCTTTATCCAACAATTCAACCTCCCGGTATGGAATAGACAGCATGAACGGCATCCGCATCACAGGCATCGTTCTCATCGTTTTGGGCCTGGCCGGCTTCTTCACCGGCGGCTTCAGCTTCACCAAGGACACGTCCAAGGCCAAGATCGGCCCGCTGGAACTGGTGGTGAAGGAAAAGGAAAACGTCAACTTCCCGCAATGGCTGAGCATCGGCGCGATCCTATTGGGCGCGGTCGTGCTGGTAGCCGGCGCCAGGAAGTCCTGACAGGGCATCGCGCGGCTGCTGCACGCAATGCATGGCAGGGCATCCGCGCCGAGTTTTACCACTGCCGCAGTTTCATAAAAATACCTCCTGAACCCTTGGCCCCGGCGAGCAATCGCCGGGGCCTTTTTCTTTGTGCGCCCGGCGAGACTGCCGAGGTCCTCATATTCAGCGCAGCATGCGCGAGATCGCCGACGCCGTCTCCAGCAGCGCCGGCAGCATCGTTTCCTGCATCACCTTCGCGCTCGTGCGGTTGGCCTGGCCGCTGATGTTGAGCGCTGCCACGGTGCGGCCTGCCCGGTTGACCAGCGGGGCCGCCAGTGAGATGAGCCCTTCTTCCAGCTCCTGGTTCACCAGCGACCAGCCCTGCCGGCGCGCCGTGGCGATCCTGGACATCAGCAGGTCGAC
>SDXZ01000218.1 GCA_004210805.1 Acidovorax sp. | reverse complement strand
TACCGCATTCCTGCGCGGGGCCTGATCGGCTTCACCAACGAATTCCTGAACCTGACGCGTGGCTCGGGCCTGATCAGCAACATCTTCGACAGCTACGAGCCGCACAAGGGCGACATCGGTGGTCGCAAGAACGGTGTGCTGATCTCCATGGACGACGGTGAAATCTTCACCTACGCCCTGGGCAAGCTCGACGACCGCGGCCGCATGTTCGTGAAGGCGAACGACCCCGTGTACGAAGGCATGATTGTGGGTATCCACAGCCGTGACAACGACCTGATCGTGAACGCGACGCGCACCAAGCAGCTGACCAACTTCCGCGTGTCCGGCAAGGAAGACGCGATCAAGATCACGCCGCCTATCGACGCCACGCTGGAATACGCGGTGGAATTTATCGAGGACGACGAGCTGGTCGAAATCACGCCCAAGTCGATCCGCATCCGCAAGCGGTTCCTGACTGAAAACGAGCGCAAGCGCGCAGGCCGTTCTTGAGCTGCCTGAGTCGCTGACTCGCCAAGGCAGGGGAACCCGGTTCCCGTCTGCCGCCTGAAGGGCCACTGCTGCTACGCTGTGGCCCTTTTTGCCATTTCGCTGCGCCTGAATCCACGATGCCTTTGCTGAAACTGACCCATTCCCGCGCTGTCGTGTTGATGGTGGCAGTCACCCTGATGTGGTCGATTGCCGGCGTGGTCACGCGCCACCTGGAGCATGCGCGCAGCTTCGAGATGACGTTCTGGCGCAGTTTTTTCACGCTGGTGGCGCTGCTTTTCATCCTGCCGCTGATGCAGGGGCGGGCGGTGTTTGCATCGATGCGCAAAAGCGGCCGCGCACTGTGGATTTCTGGCGTGTGCTGGAGCGTGATGTTCACCGCCTTCATGGTGGCGCTGGTGCTGATGCCCGTGGCCAATGTGCTGGTCACGATGGCGGTGGGGCCGCTGCTGACGGCGCTGTTTGCACGCATCTTCATCGGCCACTACATCGCGCCGCGCACCTGGGGCGCCATTGCGGTGGCCGGTATCGGCATCGGCTGGATGTACGGGTCACAAATGGCAGGCCTGCCGCTGGCCGGGACTCTGGTGGCCCTGTGCGTGCCGATTGCAGCGGCCATCAACTGGACGGTGGTGCAGCATTCGCAGCGCCACGGCCATGCGGTGGATCTGGTGCCTGCCGTGTTGGTGGGGGCGGTGATCTCGGTGGTGGCCACGCTGCCGCTGGCCTTGCCGCTGCAGGCGTCGCGGCACGACCTGGTGTTGCTGGCCGTGTTGGGCGTGGTGCAACTGGCCGTGCCGTGTGTGCTGGCCGTGCGCTGCGGCCGCGTGCTCAAGGCGCCCGAGATGGCGCTGCTGGGCTTGCTGGAGGTGGTTTTTGGGATATTGCTGGCATGGCTGGGCGCGGGCGAAGAGCCCAGTGCAGCGGTGCTGACCGGCGGCGTGCTGGTGATCGGTGCGCTGGTGTTTAACGAAGTACTCGGCTTTAAGGAACAAAAATGACGGAGACCGTGGTGGCAGAGGTTCTGAACGAAGTGCGCGGCCAGGTGGGGTTCATCACCCTGAACCGCCCGCGCGCCCTCAACGCGTTGTCGCTGGGCATGGTGCGCGATCTGATGCGCATCCTGCTCGAATGGCAGCACGACGCGGGCGTGGTGGCGGTGGCCATCCGTGGCAGCAACAAGGAAGGGCCGTTTGGCGCTTTCTGCGCAGGCGGCGACATCCGCTTTTTGCACCAGGCCGGCAGCCAGGGCAACCCACAGCTCGAAGATTTCTTCACCGAGGAATACGCCCTCAACCACCTGATTCACAACTACGCAAAGCCCTATATCGCGTTCATGGATGGCATCGTGATGGGTGGCGGCATGGGCATCAGCCAGGGCGCTGCGCTGCGGGTGGTGACCGAGCGCACCAAGATGGCCATGCCCGAGACGGCGATCGGTTTGTTTCCGGACGTGGGGGGGGGCTATTTCCTCAGCCGTTGCCCTGGCCGTGTGGGGGAATGGCTTGCGCTGACCGGCGACACGATCAGCGCTGGCGACGCCATCGAATGCGGTTTGGCTGACGGCTTTCTGCCTTCAGACCAGCTGGCGGCCGTGTGGGATGCACTGGCCACCCAGAGTTTTCCAGACGGCGCGGCCGTCAAAAACTATGTTGCTTCAAAATTGATAGCTAAAAATACAGGCCTATCAAGCGCTAGAGACCAAATAGATCAATATTTTTCGCTGCCGAGCGTGGTCGAGATCATCACTGCCCTCGAAGCCGCCGACAGCGACTGGGCGCGCAGTGCGGCCGCCACGCTGCGCAAGCGCTCGCCACTGATGCTGCATGTGGTGCTGGAGCAGGTCCGCCGCGCGCGCGACATGGGCTTGGCAGAAGACTTGCGCATGGAGCGCGACATGGTGCGCCACTGCTTTTATTTGCGCCCTGGCCAGAGCGAAACGGTAGAGGGCATTCGGGCGCTGGCGGTGGACAAGGACCACGCGCCGAAATGGAACCCTGCGCGCATCGAAGAGGTGACGCCGCTGATGGTGGCGCCGTTCTTCGTGAGCCCCTGGCCAGCGCATTCGCATCCGCTGGCGTCGCTGGCCTGAGGTCGTGCCGCGCCGGTCCAGGCTGGCCAGCTTTGGCTGAGTAGAAGCTCAGCAATGGGGGTAACGGTTTGCTTGCGCGCATCGGCTGCCGCTGCCCACCGCGAGGCGGGGTAGCTCAGGGCGGCTAGCAAGCCGGCTGTTGCGCAACTCTGAGGGGCGCCTCGCCGACGTGAACTCGCCCGCGGGCCTGAGCACACTCAGCGGCTTCTGCTTTTCATCGCGCGTTCCACTTCGCGCTTGCCTTCGCGATCCTTGATGGTGTCGCGCTTGTCGTGCTCGGCCTTGCCCTTGGCCAGGGCGATCTCGCACTTCACATAGCCGTTCTTCCAGTGCAGGTTCAGCGGCACCAGCGTGTAGCCCTTTTGCTCAACCTTGACTATCAGGTGTTTGATGTCGTCCTTCTTGAGCAGCAGCTTTTTGGTGCGTATGGCATCGGGGTTCACGTGGGTCGAGGCGGTCTTGAGCGGGTTGATCTGGCAACCCAGCAAGAACAGCTCGCCATCGCGGATGAGCACGTAGCCATCGGTCAGCTGCACCTTGCCTTCGCGCAGCGCCTTCACTTCCCAGCCGTACAGGACCATGCCGGCCTCGTGGCGTTCTTCAAAGAAATAGTTGTAGGCCGCTTTCTTGTTGTCGGCAATGCGGGACGTGGGATCGGGTTTCTTGGCCATGGGGTTAAAGCTTAGATGTGTTTTGCGTGCCCGCTAAAGCTGGCGAAAAGCCTCGCATCCAGCCGCTGGATGCGGTGCAGTATGAATGCTGCGAGCAGACTCCCGTAACGTCGCGGGTCTTTGCTCCGCTTTCCTCATGGATCGGCCTTGCCAGTGCGTGACCGCATACAACGTCCAATCGATGGATTTGTCGGCACGCTGTGGGTTGGTCGGTCACCGGTTTTGGTCCACAACGTGGGCGTCGGTGCAGGCAAGCTCTAGATGCGGCGCAAACGGGGAGATAAAAGGCCTCCCTACAATGTTGTCGTCTCGCCCCCGCGATTCTAATTTCTCCGGCTTGACCGATCAGCCGCCAAGCCCCGCCTGCATGAAAACCGTCAACAAGTCCGTCCTTATCTGGTACAGCCCCGAAGAAATGTTTGCCCTCGTTACCGCGGTGGAACAGTACCCCCAGTTTTTACCCTGGTGCGACCACGCTGCGGTACTGGAGCGCACCGTCGACGGGATGACCGCCGAGGTGGGCATTTCGTTCAGCGGCCTTCGCCAGACTTTTGTGACCCGGAACACGCACGAAGCGGGCAGACGAGTGCAGATGCATCTGGTCAAAGGGCCCTTTTCCCGGCTCGATGGCGACTGGCACTTCCACCCGGTGGGCGATGGAAGCCAGCGCGCCTGCAAGGTCGAGCTGCTGCTGCACTACGGCTTTGACAGCGCAGCCCTGGCCGCGTTGGTCGGCCCGGTGTTTGACCGCATCGCCGGCAGCATGGTCGATGCGTTTGTGAAGCGCGCCGAACAGGTGTATGGCTGAGGCAGATTCATCTTCCCCCGCGCCGGCGCCGGCACCCGCTCCGGCACCGGCGCACACCACGCTGCAAGTCACTGTAGTGGTCTGCATCGCCCCGCGGGAGCTGCGCGAACAGGTGCTCGATCTGCCGGTGGGTTCTACCGTTCAGGACGCGTTGAAGGCTGTGGGCGCCGACGTGTCCATGGCCCAAAGCGGTGGCGAGTCGCCCGAAGTGGGCATCTGGGGGCGGCGTGTGGAGCTTGGCGCCGCCCTCAGGCACCAGGACCGGGTAGAGGTCTACAGGCCCCTGAAGGTCGACCCCAAGGTGGCCCGGCGCGAGCGTTTTGCGCGACAGGGCGCACGCTCGACCGGCCTGTTTGCCCGGCAGCGCCCGGGCGGCAAGTCTGGTTATTGATAGCGTCAGCACCGGCGCCGGTGTGGGCGCTGCGTTGCTGTACTACACCATCAGCGCGCGCAGTCTGCCGCGATGATGCCGTCCAGGCGCTTGGTTTCAGCCGTGCGGCCTGTATCGTCCAGGAAGATGCGCTCACCCTGTGCATTGGTCTGAGTGATGGGCCGGCCGGAGTCAAATGCGCTGCGGGCCTGGCGGGCGCGGGTGCAGTTATCAGCCTTGGCCTTGGCCAGCTTTTGCTCCTCCGCCTTTTTCTTTGCAGCCTCGGCTGCTTCGGCCTGGGCTTTTTTCTCCTCCAGGGCCTTGTCTTTGCCCGCACCCGGAGCGCTGGCTCCAGGCCTGGGCGCGGAAGCTGCCGGTGCCGGTGCCGAATCTGGCGCCGCGGCTTGAGCTCCGTCTACCGGTGTGGGCGCCGAAGTGACGCGGGGAAGTGAGCCGCCCGGCTGTTTAAGGATGTTCTTTTCGGAGATTTCCTGTGGAGGCGGCCGGTCGCTGAATACCTTGCGGCCGTCCTTGTCGATCCACTGCCATTGCGCTGCGGCGCCCATGGCCCAGGTGCAGGCCACGGCCAGCAGGAGAAGCTTGTGCATTTTCATGCAATCAAGTTTAGCCGGCTGGCTTGCTCACGACCAGTGCTTCGGATGGGTGGACCCTTTCACGCGACGAATGACGCGGCCGCAAAGCGGGTGACGGGCGTCTTTCCACAACCCACGCCCGTGTCGCGTAGTCAATCTGCCACACGCTGCGCGGGTACAATCCGTCTTTTGGAGCTTTCTCATGCGCCTTCTTGGAAAAGCGCTCACCTTCGACGATGTGTTGCTGGTGCCAGCGTACTCCCAGGTCCTGCCCAAGGACACGTCCCTCGCGACGAAACTCTCCCGCAACATTCAGCTGAACCTGCCTCTTGTGTCCGCCGCCATGGACACCGTGACCGAGGCGCGCCTGGCCATTGCCATTGCCCAGGAGGGCGGCATCGGCATCGTGCACAAGAACCTCACGGCGCAAGAGCAGGCCGCCCAGGTGGCCAAGGTCAAGCGCTACGAATCCGGCGTGCTGCGCGACCCCGTGGTCATTACCCCCGAGCACACCGTGCTGCAGGTGCTGCAGCTGTCCGAGCAACTGGGCATCTCGGGCTTCCCGGTGTGCGACGGCGGCAAGGTGGTGGGTATCGTCACCGGCCGCGACCTGCGTTTTGAAACGCGCTACGACGTCAAGGTCCACCAGATCATGACCCCCCGCGAAAAGCTGGTCACCGTCAATGAGAAGGAGGGCACTTCGCCCGCCCAGGCCAAGGCGCTGCTCAACAAGCACAAGCTCGAGCGCATCCTGGTCGTCAACGACGACTTCGAGCTCAAGGGCGTGATCACCGTCAAGGACATCACCAAGCAGACCAGCTTTCCCAACGCCGCGCGAGACAGCGCCGGCCGCCTGCGCGTAGGCGCGGCAGTGGGCGTGGGCGAGGGCACCGAAGAGCGCGTCGAAGCGCTGGTGCGCGCCGGTGTCGATGCCATCGTGGTCGACACCGCCCACGGCCACAGCAAGGGCGTGATCGAGCGCGTGCGCTGGGTCAAGCAGAACTACCCGCAGGTTGACGTCATCGGCGGCAACATCGCCACCGGCGCGGCTGCGCTGGCCCTGGTCGAGGCGGGTGCCGACGCCGTCAAGGTCGGTATCGGCCCGGGCTCCATCTGCACCACGCGCATCGTGGCCGGCGTAGGCGTGCCCCAGATCATGGCCATCGACAACGTGGCCACCGCCCTCCGTGGCACCGGCGTGCCGCTGATCGCGGACGGCGGGGTGCGCTACAGCGGCGACATCGCCAAGGCCCTCGCCGCAGGCGCGAGCACCATCATGATGGGCGGCATGTTCGCTGGCACCGAAGAAGCCCCTGGCGAAGTCATCCTGTACCAAGGCCGCAGCTACAAAAGCTACCGCGGCATGGGCAGCATTGGCGCCATGCAGCAAGGCAGCGCCGACCGCTACTTCCAGGAATCGACCACCGGCAATCCCAATGCCGACAAGCTCGTACCCGAGGGGATCGAAGGCCGCGTGCCCTACAAGGGCTCCATGGTCTCCATCGTGTTCCAGATGGCCGGTGGCGTGCGCGCCGCCATGGGCTACTGCGGTTGCGCCACCATCGACGACATGAACAACAAGGCCGAGTTCGTCGAGATCACCACCGCCGGCATCCGCGAAAGCCACGTGCACGACGTGCAGATCACCAAGGAAGCGCCGAACTACCGCGCTGACTGAAGGTGAGCCCTGATCGAGCTGGTCGAGCAGGGCGAGGAAGTGCGCATCACCCGCCACGGCAAAGAGGTGGTGCGCCTGCTGCCCGTGCGCCGCCGCCCCGTCATCACCGACGAGCAGATCGCCCGCGAACTGGGCCAGATCGACGCGCTGCACGCCAGCATCCGCCCCGTGGCCGATGCGGCCACCCCCGACACCTTGCGCCGCAAGGGCCGGAGCGCCGCATGACTGCCTTCGTCCTCGACGCCTCCGTCACCGCCGCCTGGCTGCTGCCCGACACGGCCAGCGAGCACACCCGCCGCCTGTACACCCTGATCCGCCGCGACGAAGTCGAGCCCCAGGCCCCCAACCTCTGGCAGTGGGAGTGCAGCAACCTCATCAGCAGCGGCGTGCACAGCGGCCGCATCCCGCCCGCATCGGTCGAAGGCCTGTGGGGCGTGCTCGAAGCAATCCGCCACCGCGTGGAGCTGCACGAGCTGGCCCCCGCCCAGCACAAGGCCGTGATGGACGTGGCGCTCGACACCGGCCTGCCCACCTTCGACGCCGCCTACCTGTGGCTGGCCCGCTCACTGCGCCTGCCCCTGGCCACCTTCGACGCCGCGCAGGCAGCCGCTGCCCAGCGCAGCGGCGTACCGCTTCTCGACCTTTCCAGCCTTTAAAACACCCCAACCGCCGCCCAACGCCATGCAACACCAGAAAATCCTCATCCTCGATTTCGGCTCGCAAGTCACACAGCTCATCGCCCGCCGCGTGCGCGAAGCCAATGTGTACTGCGAAGTGCACCCCTGCGACGTGACGGACGAGTGGGTGCGCGACTACGCCAAGGACGGCTCGCTCAAGGGCATCATCCTGTCCGGCAGCCACGCCAGCGTGTACGAAGACACCACCGACAAGGCGCCCGAAGCCGTGTTTACGCTCGGCCTGCCCGTGCTCGGCATCTGCTACGGCATGCAGACCATGGCGCACCAACTGGGCGGCAAGGTCGAAGGCGGCCACAAGCGCGAGTTCGGCTTTGCGGCCGTGCGCGCCCGCGGCCACACCGCGCTGCTCAAGGACATCGCCGACTTCACCACGCCTGAAGGCCACGGCATGCTCAACGTCTGGATGAGCCACGGCGACAAGGTCACCGAACTGCCCCCAGGCTTCAAGCTCATGGCCAGCACCGACAGCTGCCCCATCGCCGGCATGGCCGACGAAGAACGCCGCTTCTACGCCCTGCAGTTCCACCCCGAAGTCACGCACACCGTGCAGGGCAGGGCGCTGCTCGACCGCTTCGTGCTCGGCATCTGCGGCACCAGCCCCGACTGGGTGATGCGCGACCACATCGCCGAAGCCGTCGAACAGATCCGCCAACAGGTGGGCAATGAAGAAGTGATCCTGGGCCTGTCGGGCGGTGTTGATTCGTCCGTGGCCGCAGCGCTCATCCACCGCGCCATCGGCGACCAGCTCACCTGCGTCTTCGTCGACCACGGCCTATTGCGCCTGAACGAAGGCGACATGGTCATGGACATGTTCGTCGGCAAGTTGCACGCCAAGGTCATCCGCGTCGATGCCAGCGACATGTTCCTTGGCAAGCTGGCCGGCGTGAGCGAACCCGAAGCCAAGCGCAAGATCATCGGCGGCCTGTTCGTCGACGTCTTCAAGGCCGAGGCCGCTAAGCTCAAGGCCGGCGATGGCGGCCACAAGGGCGCCACCTTCCTGGCCCAGGGCACCATCTACCCCGATGTCATCGAATCCGGCGGCGCCAAGAGCAAGAAGGCCGTCACCATCAAGAGCCACCACAACGTGGGCGGCCTGCCCGAGCAATTGGGCCTGAAGCTGTTGGAGCCCCTGCGCGACCTGTTCAAGGACGAAGTGCGTGAACTCGGCGTGGCCCTGGGCCTGCCGCCCGAAATGGTCTACCGCCACCCCTTCCCCGGCCCCGGCCTGGGCGTGCGCATCCTGGGCGAGGTGAAGAAAGAGTATGCCGACCTGCTGCGCCGCGCCGACGCGATCTTCATCGAAGAGCTGCGCAACCACATCGACGAAGCCACCGGCAAGACCTGGTACGACCTCACCAGCCAGGCCTTCACCGTCTTCCTGCC
>SDXZ01000217.1 GCA_004210805.1 Acidovorax sp. | reverse complement strand
AGGTCGGCCTTGCGCTCGCGCAGGTACTCGTCCTCCATCTCGTCGAACTGGCGCGCGATGACTTCGAGCTGCGTGGTCAGCGCCCACTCGGCGTTGTACAGGCGCTCGGTGATCCAGTGCTTGACGCCGCCGGTCAGGGCCTCGTCCTGCAGCAGCATCAGGTGCACATCGAGCAGTGCGGTCAGCTCGTGCGGCGCGTCGGCCGGCATGTCGGTCTGCAGGCGCTGCAGCTCGTCCACCACCGCGTTGCGGCCCTGGCGCACCCGCTCGATCTCGGCCGGGATCTGCTCGGCCTGGATGAAATAGTGCGCCACGTCCACGCGGCTCGACGCCACCAGCACGGCACGGCCAATGGCAATGCCGCGGGCGACTGCGAGACCGTGGACGGAGAAGGTCATGGTGGGCTACAGGTTCAACAAGGCGATGAAAAAATCACGACAGACCAGCTCACTCGCCTTCGCCGAACTTGTCGGCGATGAGGGCCAGGAGCGCGTCCATGGCTTCCTGCTCGCGGTCGCCGCTGGTCTCGACCTCGACCTCGGTGCCCATGCCGGCCGCGAGCATCATCACGCCCATGATGCTCTTGGCATTGATGCGGCGGTCGCCGCGGCTCATGAACACGTCGCAGGGAAAGCTGCCTGCCAGCTTGGTGAGCTTGGCCGAGGCGCGGGCATGCAGGCCCAATTTATTGCTGATGGTCGTGTGTGTCTTGATCATGGGTGTTACGGCGGTTCTGGTTCTGTGGCGCGGAGATCGCCACCTGCATCACACCCTGCGTGCCGCCCACCACGGCGCGGTTGACCACGGAATCGAGCGGCTCGTTGCGGTAGCTCACCGCGCGCAGCAGCATCGGCAGGTTGACGCCCGTGACCAGGCGCGACTGCACGCCGTCGGTCAGGCGCTGCGCAATGTTGCACGGCGTGGCGCCGAAAACATCGGTGAGCACCAGGGTGGAGTCGGTACCGAGCTGCTCCAGAAGGATGCGCGCCTGGGCCAGCGACTCTTCGGGTGGCTGGTTGGGCAGCACGTCGAGCGCCGTCACGCTGCTGCCGCAATCGGGGAACACGTGCAGGGCGCACTCGCGCAGCGCATGGGCCAGCGGGGAGTGGGCAATAAGGAGGATGCTGGTGGTGCTCATGGCGCAGAGGTTTGCAACACATTATGGCGCCGGCCCCGCAGCACAAACCACGCATACGCCGCGGCGTTGCACGTGAGGAACAACCCCATCGCCGCCTGGAAGGACGCCACGGTGGGCAGCCCCAGCGCGGCGAACGCATCCACCGCCAGGCCGATGCCCCACTGCACGACAAACACGCCCGCAAAAATCACCAGGTTGTAGGCCGACAGCGCCCGCCCCGCGAGCGCCTGCGAGAACGCCATGGCCACTGCAGGCTGCGACAGCGACACAAAAGTGCAGGACACGCAAAACAGCGCCCAGGCCCCTCCGCCAGCGCGGGGGCCGGCGACGATGATGCCCAGCAGGATCAGCAGCGAGAACGGCAGGCCCGCCGCCATCAGCCGATCAGGCCCCAGGCCCTTGCGCAGCAGCCACGGGTTGACCATGCCCCAGGTCCAGAACGTGCACAGCATGGATACGTTGATCCAGAAAAGCCCTGTGGCTGACTCAAGCGGTGTGTAGCCCGCGACACGCTGCATCCACGGCCCGGCCCACAGGGTCTGCATGGCCACCATGCCGCCGTAGACAAAAAAACCCAGCGGTGCCAGGCGCTGGAAGTACGCGTGGTTCCAGACCACCGAGTACCCCGGCGCTGCGGGCGGCGCAGCACCGGAGTCCGCGGCCGAATCCTCCTTGCCCGATCCTGCGTCAGCCCAACGCGGTACCCAGATGGCGATCACGACCATTGACAGCGCGATCAGCGCGGCCAGCCCCCAGAACAACGGCCGCCAGCCCACCAACGGCAACGCCCATTGGACCGGCAGCGTGGACGCGACCATGCCGAGCGAGCCGGTCATGAGCATCCAGGAATTGGCGCGCATCTGCGTGGTGGGCTCGAACCAGCGCCGATAGCCAGTGAGCGGTGCCATGAGGCAGGCGCTGACACCTGCGCCGCACAATATGCGCCCGGCCAGCAAACCCGAAAAGCCCGTGGCCATGGAAAACACCAGGCTGCCGATCACGGCCACGCCCAGGAATCCCAGCGCAACCTTGCGCGGGCCGTGGCGATCCAGCCAGGTACCGAGCGGCAGCTGCGTGGCCGCGAAACCTAAAAAGTAGCCGCCCGCCAGCAGCCCGAGGTCGCTGGCGTGCAGCGAAAACTCCTGCGCCAACGTGGGTGCCAGCGTCGCCGTGACGGCCCGCACCAGTGCGGACAGAAAGTACGCAAACGCAAAGGCGAGAAAAACCACCACGGCCGCCCGCCGGGGCAACAGGTGCGAGCCCATCATTGGAACGCCAGCCCGGAGAAAAACGGCTCGGCCACCTCGGCGCGCGGCTTGGGGGTATACACCACCGCGTGGTACAGCCGCACCTGCGGGCCCACGGCGCGCGCAAACCAGACGCCCTGCATACTGACCGCGCTGCCATCAGCGCGCTGGCCCTGCACCACGGTGCGCACCGACTGTGGCAGGGGCAGCACGCCGGGTGGCGCGTAGGGCGTGTCGGTGGCCGCTGCGGCAGCACCGGGCCCCAGGTTGGCGAGGACCGCCGCGCGCCAGTGCGTGAGCGCAGCGCCCGCCTGCGACGGATCGGCCAGCGCCGCGTGCGACACGGCCAGCGTGGCGCCGTCCGCATCACAGCCCGTCATGGCCAGTTCGACGGGGGTGCCGGCGAGCTCCACCATGCGCGTAGCCCGGTCGGGCTTGCAGGGCAAGGTGATGGTGATGGCGGCGTCGGGCAACGGCACGGTGCGCCAGTTGAGCGCCGGGCTGCAGCCCAGCAGCAGCCAGAGCGGCAGGGCGACGGCGGCCCGGGTCAGTGTCCTGTTCATCGCCTGATTATCGGCAGGGTGGCGCGGATTGGCTGCAGGTGGGATGCTGCGCAGAACTTTTGCCCTTTGCCTGGCTCCACCCAAGCACAACAAAACCCGCGGCCGACGCCGCCGGGCTTCCGTCCGGCACAATCCGGGCACTGGTTCAGGTGGATGGAAACAAGAGTCATGGCAATCAAGCATTGGGCGGCAGGTGTGGCGGTAGCAGCGTTTGCGGCCGTGGGCGCCTATGTGTACCTGGACACGGGCCGCTCCGCCGCGCCCGAATCGACCTTTGTGCTGCTCGATGGCAGCCGCCAGTCCACAACAGACCTCAAGGGCAAGGTGACCCTGGTGAATTTCTGGGCCACGAGCTGCACCACCTGCGTGGCCGAGATGCCCGAGATTGTGGCCACCTACAACAAGTACAACGCCAAAGGCTTCGACACCCTGGCCGTGGCCATGAGCTACGACCCGCCGAGCTACGTGGTGAACTTTGCCGAGACGCGCAAGCTGCCCTTCAAGGTCGCGATCGACAACACCGGCAACGTTGCCAAGGCCTGGGGCGATGTGCGCCTGACGCCCTCGACCTTCATCGTCAACAAACGCGGCGAGATCGTGAAGACCTACGTCGGCGCCCCGAATTTTCCCGAGCTGCACCAGCTGATCGAGAAGCTGTTGGCTGAGACCTGAGCCACGTCTCCGTCAGTTCTTCCAAAGACAAAAGGCCGATTTCTCATGAAATCGGCCTTTTTTTGCTTATGCAATAAGCGCCAGCAGCTATCAATTTGCAATGGCATCTGCAACTGACGCGGCCTAGCCCAGCGGACGCCGCGCAAGGGCCGCCCCGCCGCGCTGGCGTCGTCCCCCTTCCCGAGTCGCGAAGCGATTCGAGAGAAGGGGGAAGCGGCAAAGACGCTCAGGGGGATGCACCCTACTTCGCGCGATAGTTATCGTGGCAAGCCTTGCAGGTGCCGGCTGCGGCGCCGAAGGCGGTCTTGAGGTTGTCCAGGTTGCCCGTCTTGGCAGCGGCGGCAAGCTTCACCGACTCGGCTTCCAGCTTGTCGGAGTGTTCCTTGAACTTGGCCTGCTCGGTCCAGATCTCGGGCAGGGCCTTGGTCGGAGCGCCCTTGTCGGTGCCGGCGCCAAAGCCAGCCCAGGGCAGCTTGGCCATCTGGGCCACCACGTCGGCGTTCTCTTGCGCGGCCTTGGCGTCGAACGGGATGCGGCCGTTGGCCATGGCGCCCAGGCGCCCGAAGTGCTGGCCCATCACGAACAGCGCGCTCTGGCGGTACTTGATGGCGTCCTCGGCCTTGGCGAACTGGGCAGAGGCCGGTGCCGACAGGGTCAGGGTGGCGGCAGCCAGGGCGAACGCGGCGATTGTTTTCATGGAAACTTCCTTCTTGTCGTGGGGTTGGAATGAGAATCGGCGGCTCGGAACCGACCAGCGATCTTGCGGTGCCTGCGCCTGCGTCGTCTGGCCCGGGCGAGATCGATCGCGATGAGATCCCAGCGCAGGCAGTATGCCGCCTCGGCGCGGTTTTCGCTGCAGCCGCGGGCGCGGCCTGCTTCCGGGTTTACCCCGTCTCCCTCACAATGCGGCGATTCACCTGTTTGCCCGCCGGCCATCCGCCCGGCCCTTCCTATCCACCTTCAGCCGCCGCAACCACTATGACGCAGCCACAGCACACCGTACGCATCTGGGACCTTCCCATCCGCCTGTTCCACTGGACGCTGGCCGCCTGCGTGATCGCGCTCGTCGTCACCGCCAAAGTGGGTGGCAATGCGATGGAATGGCACTTCCGGCTGGGGTACGTGGTGCTGGCGTTGCTGGTGTTTCGTATCGTGTGGGGGCTGGTCGGTGGGCGCTGGGCGCGCTTCACGGCCTTCTTGTATTCGCCAGGTCGCGTGGTGCGCTACCTCAAGGGCTCTGCCCACGCCGAGGACGGCATCGGCCACAGCCCACTGGGCGCGTTGTCGGTGTTTGGCCTGCTGGCGGTGCTGGTGGCCCAGGTGACCACGGGTCTGCTCAGCGACGACGAAATCGCGTTTGCCGGGCCGCTCACCCGGTTTGTCTCCAACGCCGTGGTGGGCCAGGCCACCAGCTACCACAAGGAAATTGGCCAGTATCTGGTGATCGGCCTGGTGGTGCTGCACTTGCTGGCCATCGCGTTTTACGTGCTGGTGCGGCGCCAGCGCTTGGTCGCGCCCATGGTCCATGGCGACAAGGAACTGGTCGCGCCCGCTGCCCCATCACGCGACGACTGGACAAGCCGGGCTGTGGCTTTGGCGGTGCTGGCGGGCAGCGCGGGCCTGGCCTGGTGGGTCTCGACGCTGGCGGGCGCACCGGCGTTCTGAGCCGGACTCGCTACACTGCCGCTTCCGTCGTTTTGCAAAACCCACGTTTTGGACAAACCCTCTGTCACCCTGCTGACCCCCACCTCGGACGCCGAGATGGAGGAGGTCCGCGACATCTTCCAGGAATACGCCCGCACCCTCGGCGTGGACCTGTGCTTTCAGGATTTTGAGAGCGAACTTGCCCGCCTTCCCGGCGACTACGCCGAGCCACGCGGCGCGCTGCTGCTGGCGCGGGTCGAGGGAGCGGTGGCTGGATGCTGCGCGCTGCGGCCGCTGGACACGGCCGACTACCCCAACGCCAGCGAAATGAAGCGCCTGTATGTGCGCAAAGCCTTCCGCGGCTTTGGCCTGGGGCGCGAGCTGGCCGAGGCGATGCTCGACCGTGCACGGCAGGCCGGCTATGCCTGCGTCTTGCTCGACACGCTGGACGATATGGAATCGGCCCGCGCGCTCTACACGGACCTGGGGTTCGAGGAGATCCCCCCGTACTACCACAGCCCCATTGCGGGGGCCCACTACCTCAAGGCCGACATTTCTTGAGGCATTCTTGGGCTCCAGCGCTGGTTGTATAAGCGTTGTTAGCTATTATTTGTATAGCAAAAACACTTCGGGGCGTAAAAGTCAGGCTTTGGCTTGCGCCAGCAGCGTGTCGGCGTCGCTGACCTCAAATTTGCCGGGCGCTTCCACGTTCAACGTGACCACCTTGCCGTCCTTGACCAGCATCGAGTAGCGGTTGCTGCGCAGCCCCAGGCCCTTGCCGTTGAGATCCAGCGTGAGGCCCGTGGCCTTGGCGAACACGGCGTCGCCGTCGGCCAGCATGCGCACCTTGCCGTCGGTCTTCTGGTCGCGCGCCCAGGCGCCCATCACAAAAGCGTCGTTCACGCTCACGCACCAGATCTCGTCCACGCCGGCGGCCTTGAACTCTTCGACCTTGTCGCGGTAGCCAGGCACGTGTTTGGCCGAGCAGGTCGGCGTGAAGGCGCCGGGCAGCGCGAACAGTGCAATCGTCTTGCCGGCCGTGGCCTTGTCGACGGGGACGGGGTTCGGGCCGAGGCTGCAGCCTTCGCCCTCGACTTCGGAATATTCCATCAGCGTGCTTGCGGGCAGGGTGTCGCCAACTTTGATCATGGTGTTCTCTCCTTGAGTGAATGGTGAATTGTTGAAAAAGGACTCGGCTTGAAGCCGCTGCGCTGTAGCGCGACGGGGTGAGGGTGCCACTGCGTGGCCCACGTCCCGGCGTCAGCCGCCGCCCGCCCGCCAGCACTCTCGGTGGTGATAGGCGTGAGCCGCGGCAACAAGGCACGGTGTACCTCCGCCATCGCGTGCCATGGAGCTTTGTGGGCCCCAAAAGCAAAACGACCCACATTGTGGGTCGTTTTGGAGGGCAGTGCTGCCAGTCAGCCGCGAGGGCTTAGAGCAGGCCGGCCTTTTGAACCAAGCGGGTAGCAACCCAGTTCTTGGTCTTGGAGAGCGGACGGCTCTCGGTGATTTCGATCGTGTCGCCCAGCTTGTACTCGCCCTTTTCGTCATGGGCGTGGTACTTGCTCGACTTACCAACGATCTTGCCGTAGAGCTCGTGCTTCACACGGCGCTCGACCAGCACGGTCACAGTCTTTTGACGCTTGTCGCTGACCACCTTGCCAACCAAGGTGCGCTTGAGGGATTTTTTAGGT
>SDXZ01000376.1 GCA_004210805.1 Acidovorax sp. | reverse complement strand
GACGCCAGACTGACGCCTGCTGCGCAGGCGCCTAAGGCGGCCAGCGCGACCAGACTGAGTTTCCTCAATTGCATGGAGATCTCCTCGTAGGTGGATGTGGGATGCCAAAAGCACCCCACATCCAATACGGCCAAGAAACTCCACTGGATTCAGCCGTTGCCGATCGTCGTGGCACGACAGGCGACCGGCACCCACCGGCGCGCTGACGGCCTCCCGATCAAGTCGCCTTGCGGATCAGCGCGCCCTTGAACAGCACCGGCCCCGTGGGGCCTGTGGCACCGGGCACCCCGCCCAGCGGCTCGAGGCTGACGGCCAGCGTGGGCACCTCTTTGACGTCGCCTTCCTGGGCCGCAAGCTTGAGCAGCTTGTCGTGCCCCAGCACGCCCAGGGATCGCGGCCCGCCAGCGGGCGGCAAGGCCCACAGCTGAAGCGACTTGTCCGCACCTTCCTGGAAGCCGCCCACGCGCTGCAGCACCAGCTGGTTGTGCTTGGGGTCGTAGGTGACCAGCATCGAGGCCGCGGCCTTGTCGTCGGCCAGCACGGCCACATACTGGATTTGCGGCGTGGTTTGCAGTTGTTGCTGCAGCGCGGCAATCTGCGCGCCAGTGGTGGCGCGCAGCCCACCGTTGACCTGCACGCCCACCACCACCGCTGCGAGCGTGGCGATGGCTCCAGCGGCCGCGGCCCCGCGCCATACCAGCAGGTTACGCCACCAGCCCCCAGAGGCTGCAGCAGCAGATTCAGCCGTGCGCGCTGCGCGCATCGCTGCCGCGGCCTTGTCGGCCTGCACCAGGTTGTCGATGCGCGTCCACACCGCAGAGGCGGGGTCCACCGCGGGCTGCAGCTCGGTGAGGCCGGCCCAGCGGCTGTGCCACACCAGCGCAGCGGCGCGCACCGTGGCGGATTCGCGGGCCAGGGTTTCAAAGCGGCGGCGGGCGCCACCGCGCAATGTGCCCAGGGCATAGCTTGCGGCAAGCCGCTCCAGCAAGTCGGGGTGTTGGGTGATGTTCATAGCAGCAGCTCCTTACGCGTATCGCGACATGCACGTACGCAGTTGCTCAAGACCCCGGCGAATCCATGTCTTGACGGTGCCCAGCGGCAGCTTGAGCTGTTCGGCCAACTCGCCGTGGCTTTGGTCGCGCAGGTAGGCCAGGCTGACCACCTCGCGCTGTTTGTGATCGAGTTTTCCCAGGCACTGGTGCAGGGCAAACGACTGCTCGCTCGCATCGGCAACGTCCATAGGGTTGGGCGAATCGCCCTCCAAGGTCTCGCCCAGCACATCGTCCAGTTCATTCATCAGGTCAGAGCGGTCGCTGGTGCGCTTGCGCAGCGCATCGAGCGCGCGGCTTCGAACGATCAGCCCCAGCCACGCCATGGGCGGGCTCAGCGATGCCCGGTAATTGCCGGCCGATCGCCAGATGGTGAGGAACGCCTCCTGCAGCACATCCTCGGCCGCATCGCGGTTGCG
>SDXZ01000216.1 GCA_004210805.1 Acidovorax sp. | reverse complement strand
TGTCGTGAGAGAGCGTGTGGAAGATATGGTTCGGGCGCGAATAACCCGAGGGTAGGGCCTAGGCTTTCGGTTGCCGCAACAACGCCGCCAGCACCAGCGCCTCCGCCACCACCTCCAGCGCCTCTTCCAAAGTAGCCAGCAACTCAGGCAACTCCGGCAGCCACGCCCCCTGCGGCTGCACATTCGGCCACTGGTCCACCCCAATCGCCAAAAGCCCGACCGCAAAACCGGCCCACAGCCAACCAAGGGTACTGCGGTGCGACAACGCCCCGTGCAGCCACACCAGCGTGAACAGGCCCACCACGGCCACCGCGAGCATCGGCGCCTCGCGCACCACACCCCACCGGCACGCATCCAGCCACTCGTGGCAGCGAAACTTCCACAGCTCGTGCAGCATGAATTGCTCGTCCAGCGCCAGTGCGCCGAAGGCCAGCGTGAGCCACACACCCAGCCGCCACGGCAGGCAGCGCTCGGCGGTCAGGCGCAGTGCGGTGATGCACAGCGTGGGCAGCAATGCGCTCGACAGCCACGATGCGGGCGAGTTGTCGGAGCGGAAGGCGCGCTCCCAGCCGGGCGCAAAGACCCAGGCGCTGAGCAGCAGGAATGCCAGACAGCCACGATGCGGGCGAGTTGTCGGAGCGGAAGGCGCGCTCCCAGCCGGGCGCAAAGACCCAGGCGCTGAGCAGCAGGAATGCCAGCACCGCGCCCAGCAGCGCAGGCGCAACCCACCGGTGGGGCGCGGGGCTGAAGGCCTGAGCGGTGTGTGGCGCGGTGGAGGGTGCAGACATGGCCATTGGATGCGAGGGCTGCCGCCGACAACGTGTTGGGCGGAGCAGGCACAGCGGATTCTGAAGCAAAAATGCCCCGTACCGCGCTCTGGTTGAGTGCCAGATGCTATAAATTCAATAGCTGAATGCCTTGGGGCATTGCTGCCGGCCGATCGGGTGCGGTGGCGGCGGGTTGCGCGGCGAGCGTTGGGTCGCCGCCCACCCTGGTCAGGCTGCAGGAATCGCTACAGAATCCACCATCCCCCCGCATCCTTGGCATGGCCCTTCCCATCGACCCCTCCCGCAGCGCGCTCCCGCCCGTGGCCCAGTTCCTGGCCGAGGCGGCGCTGCAGCGGCAGACGTCGCTGCTGGGCCTGGACAAAGCACCTGCGGCGCATGCGCCGGCCGGGGCCGACCCGGCCGCGCCGCCTCCGACTGCGGGCTCGCCCCCGTCGCCCACCAGCCCGCTGCCCCTGCCGGCCGACAAGGCCAGCATCTCGGCGCGGGCGCGCGAGCAGCTGGGGGCGGGCTTCGACCCCCGGCGCGGCGCGGCTGACGCTGCGCAGGGCGGTACCAGACCCGGTGGCGTGCCGCTGCGCATGCCCGCGCCGCCGCCGCTGCCCACCGGGGCGCCTGCAACGTCTGCCACGGCGGCCGGGGCTGCATCGGCCACGTCGGGCGCCGCTTGGCCGGCCACCGGCCTCGGCGCGCCGCTGATGCGCATGGTCAGTGCGCTGGTGCAGCAGGTCACGGCCGGCAGCGGTGCGCCGCAGCGTGTGGTGTCCGCGCAGCCCTGGCCGGTGGGTCTGGCGCAGGCGCTGGAGAGCGGCTCCATCGACCCGGAGCAGCCGCCGCTGCAGACCTGGCTGGTGCGCCAGGGCACTGCGCAGACGCCCGAGGGGCCGCGCGGCTTTGCGCTCACGCTGCGCGTGCCGGTGCCCTGGCTGGCCGCGCAGGCAGCCCCCTCCGCAGCCACCGCGGCCGCCGCGCTGCCCGGGGGCGCCCTGCAGGTACCCTTTGCGGGCGGGGGCCAGGCGCTGCAGTCGGGCGTGATGGCGCTGGTGCTGCAGGGGGCCGATGCCGCATCAACCCGCACCAGCGCGCTGCTGGTGCTGGATTTTCAGCCACAGCTGGCGGCCACCGTGTATGGCCGCGACATGCTGGCGCAGCAGCAGGCCGGCCGCCTGGACCCCTGGACGCAGATGGCCGTGCTGCAGGCCAGCGGCCAGGTGCCGCGCGAGGAAGACCGGGCGCGCAACGGCGCGTCCGGCCTGTGCGAGACCGTGGGCTGCCCCTACGCCGCGCGGGCCGAATGCGTGCAGCCGTTTTGCCTGGCGATGCGGGGCGTGGTGCCGGCCGATCCGGTGGGGCCGTCACCCACTGCCTAGAGCCCCTGTG
Organism: Acidovorax sp.; assembly: GCA_004210805.1. GTDB lineage: Bacteria > Pseudomonadota > Gammaproteobacteria > Burkholderiales > Burkholderiaceae_C > Acidovorax. Next base: position 5,465 of record SDXZ01000216.1, on the reverse strand, counting down.
CGCATCGCCGGGCCGTGTGCGTGCTTGCAGTGGGCGCAGTGGTGCCCGGCCGTGCAGGTGCAGCGCTGATAATTTACGAACCGAACGGACCACCCAGCCATGTACGCACTTCCTTCCCTGTCCGCCCACGCCGCGTTTCCCGTCGGGTTCGTTCCGCTGGCGGGCACACCGCAGGACTGCGAGGATTGCGGCAGGGGCGAGGGCCTGGGGTTTCAGTTCGACTTCGCGTACCAGCCGATCGTGGACGTCAAGAGCCGCGAGGTCTACGCCCATGAGGCCCTGGTGCGCGGCCCCGGCGGCGAATGTGCGATGACCGTGCTGTCGCAGGTGAACGACCGCAACCGTTACCGGTTTGACCAGTCCTGCCGGGTCAAGGCCATCAAGGGCGCTGCCCGGCTGGGGCTGGTGCAGCCGGTGTCCATCAACTTTCTGCCCAACGCCATCTACCGGCCCGAGGTCTGCATCCGCACCACGCTGGAGGCAGCCCGGGCGCACGGCTTTCCGCTCGAACAGATCATCTTCGAGGTGACCGAGGGCGAGCGGGTCGAAGACGGCCCGTGGTTTGCCAGCATCCTGCGCGAGTACCAGCGCTGCGGCTTTCGCACCGCCATCGACGACTTCGGCGCCGGCTACGCGGGCATGAAGCTGCTGTCGGACTTTCAGCCCGACATCATCAAGATCGACATGGACCTGATCCGCCACGTGGACACCAACCGGGCGCGCCAGGCCATCGTGCGAAGCCTCGTGCGCCTGTGCGAGGACATGGACATCCAGGTGATTGCCGAGGGCATCGAAACCCGCGCAGAGCGCGACTTCCTGGCCGACACCGGCATCCGCCTGATGCAGGGCTACCTGTTTGCCCGTCCGGCCTTTCGCGCGGTGGCTGCGCTGGACGCGGCGGCGTTCGACACGCTGCGTCCGTAAACCAGCCGCGGCTGCAGCGTCGGCGGTGCGGTGGCTCAGCGGCTCAGGATGAGCCCATGCGCGACAGGATGCCTGCATGCCGCGCGCGGGTGATCGGGTAGGCCACCAGCAGCGGAACCGCCAGCACCAGGCACACCGCCGGCAGCACGCCCGTCATCAGGGTGATGCCCTGCAGCGCGCTGGCCGACTGCGCCACGTTGGGCACATAGCCCGTCACGTCCAGCATGCCCGCCACCATCACCGTGGCCAGCGTGCGCGCCAGCTTGTCCATCAGGCCGTACAGCCCGTAGTACATGCCGGTCTTGCGCTCGCCGGCCTGCATGTGGCCGTGGTCGATGGTGTCGGGCACCATGGCAAAGGGCACGATCCAGTGCGCACCCATGCCGATGCCGATGACGACCAGGATCGCCATGACCATGCGCTGGTCCCCCGGCCCCACCCAGTACAGCGCCACCAGGCCGCCCGCGCACAGCACCAGGCCCAGCACGTACGCCCAGTTCTTTTCCCAGCGGTCCACCACGTACTTCCACACGAACAGCGACAGGCCCACCACGCCGAGCAGCGTGCCCATGTAGCGGGGCAGGTCGCCCTTGTCGCCCTGCAGCTGGTAGATCACGAAGTACGCGAGCGAGGCCTGCACCAGCGTGAGGCCCAGGCGCACCAGGGTCGCGGCGCTCATCAGCAGCAGGAAGGGGCGGTTGCGCAGCGTGGTGCGCAGGGTCTCGCGCACGCTGTCCCACATGGGCTGATGGTCGTGGGCATCTGCGGCGGGCTCGGCGCTGCCCTGGGGCTCGCGCACGCGCCAGGCCACCACGGCCACGGCCACACCGGCCACCAGGCCGAAGCATGAGCCCGCCAGCGCATAGCCGGTGCGCGCGTCGGGGGCGGCGCGCACCAGCATGGGCATGAACACGCTGCCGGCAAAAAAGCCGATCAGCGCGCCCATCGAGGCATAGGCCGTGAGGCTGGTGCGCTCGTCGTAGTCGCGGGTCATGTTGGCGGCCATCGCCTGGTAGGGCAGCTGGACCAGGGTCATCAGCGTGTCGAACACGGTGTAGGTAATGGCGATCCAGAAGAACGCGGCCAACGGGCTCAGGCCCGGGGGCACCATCCACACGGCGGCCGCTGCGATGCCCAGCGGAATGGCGCCGTAGATCAGGTAGACGCGGTGGCGGCCCCAGCGCGAGCGCGTGCGGTCGGTCATCCAGCCGAACAGCGGGTCGTTGACGGTGTCCCACACCTTGCCCACCAGCAGCGCCGCGCCGGCCACGGCAGGCGCGACCAGGGCCACGTCGGTGTAGAAGATCATGAGCATGAAATTCATCGCCGCGACCAGCATCTGCAGGCCGACGTTGCCGACCGCGTAGCTGAGCTTGGTGCCGAGGGTCAGGGGCGATGGCGTGGTGCTGCCAGGCGCGTGGCTGGGGTGCATCACGGTGCCACCGCCGAGACGGACGCGGGCACTGCGGCCGACGTGGGTGCAGGGGCAGCTGCGGCCCGCGGCGGCGCGGCTTCGAGCATCAGCCGCACTTCGCGGCGCAGCATCTTGTTCAGGAAGCTGCGCGGAATCTCCTCGACGATGCGTACATCGTCCGGCTGCAGGTGGGCGGGCAGCTGCCCGGCCAGGTACTGCGCGATCTCGCCTTCGAGCGTGCGCCAGTCGTGCTCCTTGCGCCAGCTCTGGCGCAGGCTCAGCACCAGCACGGCCTGCGCACCATGTTGCACCAGGCAGGCCTCCTTGACCGAGGGGTGGGTGTGCGCCACCTCTTCCACTTCGCGCGGGTTCAGCAACTGGCCGTTGCGCGAGACGCGGTCGGCACTGCGCCCCAGCACATGCAGGTAGCCCGCCGTGTCGAAGTAGCCCAGGTCGCCCATCACCACCCAGCCGTCGCGCAGGGTCTCGCTGGTCTTCTCGGGGTCGAGCCAGTAGCCGTCAAAGCGCACGGGCGTCAGCACGGTGATCAGGCCCATCTCGCCCTGCGGCAGCGGCTTGAAGTCGTCGCTGCGGATGACCACCTGCACGCCGGGCATGACGCGGCCCACGGTGGAGAGCACCTCCAGCCCCAGCGGGTTGCCCTGGGCATCCACGTGTTCGTGTGGCAGCAGCCAGGTGATGGGCGGCAGCGCCTCCAGGCAGCCGTAGCCCTGCTGGAAGATCGGCCCGAAGCGGCGGATGGCCTCGGCGATCTTGGGTGCGGGCGTCATTTCCGAGCCGTAGGGCACATGCGTCAGCGACGACAGGTCGTACTGGTCGAGCGTGGGCTCGTCCAGCAGGTCGATGATGGCCGAGGGCGAGAGGAAGGCGCGCGACACGCGGTGCTTCTGGATGAGGGCGGCCAGCGTCGTGGCGCTGAAGTCCTCGGGCATGACGAGCGCGGCGCCCGACAGCAGCGTGGGCAACACCAGGCCCGATCCCGGCCCGGTGAGCGGCAGGCCCAGCATGTTCACATCGGGCCCGCCCACCGGCGGCGTGAAGTTGATGGACCGGGCGATGAAGCGCACGCTGTCGAGGTACTTGCGGTTGCTGTAGCCGATGGACTTGGGCAGCCCGGTGGTGCCCGAGGTCATGTGCAGCGCGAAGATATCGTCCTCATGCACATCCACGGTGCTGGGCGAGGGCGGGTGCTGGGCCAGCGCCTGCTCGTACTCCGGGCCGATGGCCAGCGTGCGCAGACCGGGCAGCTTCTCGCGCACCGCCTGCAGGATGGGGGCGCTCAGCTCCGGGTCGTGGATGAACACCGTGGGCTTGACGCGGCCGATGGTGGTCAGCGCCGCCTCGGCCGGCAGGTGCTTGTGAAAGCTGGCAAAGATGGTGCCGTTCTCGAACGTGGCCAGCCGCACCTCGTACTGCTCGCCGGTCTCGGGCAGCAGCGTGAACACCACGTCGCCCTTCTTCACACCCTGCGCCTGCATCCAGGCCTGCAGCCGGTACACGCGGTCTTGCAGCTGTGCATACGTCAACGTGCCGCGCCGGTCGATGAGTGCCGGTTTGTGCGGGTGCCTCCGGTAAGCCAGGCGGGCCACGGAGCGCGCGGTGCGCAGGCGGTTGAGGAGAAAGCGCGCCACAAAACTGCGCAAAGAAGGTAAAGCCACCGGAATCTCCCGAAATTGCCGTGAAGAAAACAAGGAAGTTTTTCACGACTGCTCGTAGCAAGAGATGACCATTTGTACGTATGCGTATCTATTGGTTTCCGTTTCGCCTCTGCGGTAAGTTTCCCTTGTCAAACGGTCGGTGGCGCCGCCGACAGCGTCACCAGCGCGCAACAGCAGGCCAACTCCAGCCTTGACCCATGCAGAAAATCACCGGAAATGGAGCGGCCACGGAACGTCAATCCGCCGCCCCCGGTCAGCCTGCGCACTACCCTTGAAGTTACAACTGCCGCTCCAGAAGCACGCAGGTCCAGACCGCATACCCCGGGCCCGCAGACAAAAAAACCGCCAGCACCGGATCACGGCACTGGCGGTTTTCTCAAGACCAGCCCCCGAATAAGGGACCAGGCAATTTTTCAATTCACACCGCCCCACCGCAGGGCGCGCCCCACACCAGGGCCACCGGTGGCATCCCCCTCAGGGGGAAGGCGCCGCAGGCGACACAGGGGGAATCATGGATACAGTCCACGCATCTCGCGCGCATGCAGGATGCGCTGGCAGGCCACGATGAAGGTGGCGGTGCGCAGGCTCACCTTGTGCTCTTGCGACACCTGCCAGATGCCCGCGAAGGCCTCCTGCATGATGCGCACCAGGCGGGCGTTGATCTCGTCTTCGCTCCAGAAGAAGCTCGAGAAATCCTGCACCCACTCGAAGTAGCTCACCGTCACGCCACCGGCGTTGGCGATCACGTCGGGCAGCACCAGCACGCCCTTGTCGTTCAGGATGTCGTCGGCTTCGGTGGTCGTGGGGCCGTTGGCGCCTTCGATCACGAGCTTGGCCTTGATCTGGCCTGCGTTGTCTTTGGTGATCTGGCCTTCCAGCGCGGCGGGGATCAGGATCTCGCAATCCACGCCCCAGAACTCCTCGGGCTTCATCACGTCGGCGCCGGCAAAACCGCCCACGCCACCACGGGTCTTCACATGCGCGAGCAGGGCGGGTACGTCCACGCCGTTGCCGTTGAAGATGGTGCCGGTGTGGTCCTGCACGGCCACCACCTTGGCGCCGGCTTCGGCGAACAACTTGGCCGCAATGCCGCCCACGTTGCCGAAGCCCTGCACCGCCACGCGGGCGCCGCTGAGCGCCAAGCCGGTCAGCTTGGCCGCTTCGACACCCACGGTGTACACGCCGCGGCCGGTGGCCTCGACACGGCCGAGCGAGCCGCCCAGGTCCACGGGCTTGCCGGTGACCACGCCGGTGGCGGTGGCGCCGGTGTTCATCGAATACGTGTCCATCATCCAGGCCATGACCTGGCCGTTGGTGTTCACGTCGGGCGCGGGGATGTCCTTGGAGGGGCCGATCAGCAGGCCGATCTCGCTGGTGTAGCGGCGCGTCAGGCGCTCCAGCTCACCCAGCGACAGCTTCTTGGGGTCCACGCGGATACCGCCCTTGGC
>SDXZ01000375.1 GCA_004210805.1 Acidovorax sp. | reverse complement strand
AGCGGCAACAGCACGCAAACGCCCAGCCGCCGCCAAGCGCGCCACCCCCACAACGCCTGCGCCGCAAGCAGCAGAAGAACCCCGCCGCCCCCGCGGCCGCCCGCGCAAAACCGCGGGCGAACTTGACGACGGCAACCGCCGCCGCAAGCTCATGGACGGCGCGGCCAAGCTCTTCCAAACCAAGGGCTTTGCGGCCACCAGCACGCGTGACATCGCCGCCGCAGCAGGCATGCACAGTGGCTCGCCCTTCTACCATTTCGAAAGCAAAAACGCGTTGCTCTACGCCGTGATGAGCGAGGGCATGACCATGGCCACGCAGAGCCAGCAGCAGGCGCTGGATGCCCTGCCAACCGACGCCACGCCACGCGCACAGCTGCGCACCCTCATTCGCCACCATTTTGAAATCCTGCTCGGGCCGCGCAGCAGCTTCATCCCCGTAATGTTGTACGAATGGCGTTCGCTCACGCCCACGCAGCGCAGAAGCATTGCGCGCATCAAGGACAGCTACGAGGCCGCGTGGATGCCGGCGCTTGAGGCCCTGGCGCAGCAGAACGCGCTGGAGGCCGAGCCCGCAGTGGCGCGGCTGTTCATCTTTGGTGCGCTCAACTGGGCGGTGCAGTGGTTTGCGCCCAAAAAAGGCAAGTCGCTTGACGGGCTGACCGACCAGGCGCTGGCGCTCTTCATCCGCGAAGCCTGAGCCAACGGCAACGGCAACGGCAACGGCAACGACCAACACGATGGCGATCAACATGACGAAGACAAGCACGACCGCCGCGCTCCACACGCCCCAATATCGATCCGTCTTCGCCCTCGGCCTCTTCGATGGACAGGTGGTCATCGTCACGGGTGGCGGCTCGGGCATCGGCCGCTGCACCGCGCACGAGCTGGCCCGCCTGGGCGCGCAGGCGGTTCTGGTGGGCCGCAAGCCAGAGAAGCTGCAGGCCGTTGCCGATGAGATCGCTGCAGATGGCGGCGCAGCGTCCTGGCATGCCTGCGACATCCGCTCCGAAGACGCGGTGGTCGTGCTGGTCCAACAGGTGCTGGCCGCGCACGGGCGCATCGATGGCCTGGTGAACAACGCGGGCGGGCAGTTCATGTCGCCGCTCGAATCGATCAGCGCCAAGGGGTGGGAGGCAGTGCTGCACACCAACCTCACCGGCGGCTTCCTCATGGCACGCGAGTGCTACCGGCAGTGGATGGCTGCGCAGGGCGGCGCCATCGTCAACATCGTGGCCGACATGTGGGGCTCCATGCCGGACATGGGGCACAGCGGTGCGGCGCGCGCGGGCATGGTCAGCTTCACCGAAACCGCTGCGCTCGAATGGGCCTGCAGCGGCGTGCGCGTGAACGCCGTCGCGCCGGGCTACATCGCATCGAGCGGCATGGACAACTACCCGCCCGCCGCCGCGCACACGCTGCGCGCCATGCCGCAGACCGTGCCGCTGGGCCGCTTCGGCAACGAGGCCGAGGT
>SDXZ01000374.1 GCA_004210805.1 Acidovorax sp. | reverse complement strand
CCCAGGGTGGCGGCGGCCTGCAGCACCCGCTGCGCGGTGGCGTTGCGCACGCCCGATCGCTGGTTCAGCACCCTATCGACCGTGGCCGTGGAGACGCCGGACAACTGGGCGATGTCGGGGATGCGCGGGCTGCGGGGACTGCTGGGACTGCTAGGACTAGGCGGGTTTTGGGCCATATGAATTCAATCAAAAACCATCATCTAGTTTGCTGGTATTTGATGGATTCCGCGGATAGTATCACTGGGCGTTCGGTGCTGGAAGGCATCAAATCGAATCAGTAAAAACCCTAGGTTGTGACGGTCGCCCGTTCGCGAAACCGATCACGCAGGAGACAAAAAACATGCCTGGTATTTCCGCTCACGTTCGCCTGCGCCCGCAGGGCAAGCCGCCAGTTTTTGGCCGCCGCGCCAGGACTCGCTGATTGACTCGCACAGTTGCTGCACTCATGACGTACGAGTTCGACTTTGCCAGCGTGCTGGCCAACTGGCCCCAGTTTCTGGCGGGGGCCTGGATGACCATCCTGCTGTCCTTCCCGGCCACGGTGATTGGTTTTGTGGGGGGCACGCTGCTGGCCATTGGCCGGCGCAGTGACCAGCGCTGGCTGGTGCGGGCCTGCGGCGCGTATGTGGAAGTGCTGCGCAACACGCCGCTGCTGGTGCAGGTGTTTCTGGTGTTCTTTGGCCTGGCCAGCCTGGGCTTCAAGGTGTCGGCGTTTGCTGCGGCGCTGTTGACGCTGGTGATCAACGTGGCGGCCTACACCTGCGAAATCATGCGGGCGGGCATGGATTCGATCCACAAGGGCCAGATCGAGGCGGCCGAGTGCCTGGGACTGACGCGCCGGCAGGTGTACTGGCACGTGGTGCTGCGCCCGGCGATGGAGAAGGTGTACCCCGCGCTCACCAGCCAGTTCGTGCTGTTGATGCTGGCGTCGTCCATCACCTCGCAGATCTCGGTGGAGGAACTCACTGCCGTGGCGGCGCGGGTGCAGTCCGAGACCTTCCGCCCGTTTGAGGCTTACATCCTGGTGGCGGTGGCGTACCTGGCGCTGTCGCTGCTGATGCGGCTGGGGCTGTGGGTGTTCGGGCAGATGGTGTTCACGCGCCAACGCAAATTGGGGAGCGCCAAATGATTGACGGTGGACTGAACTCGTACCACCTGCAGTACCTGCTGTGGGGCGCGCTGTGGACCGTCGGCCTGTCGCTGATTGCGTTTGTGGGCGGTGGCATGGCCGGGGGCGTGATTGCGCTGTGCCGTGTCAGCCCGATCAAGGCGGTGCGCTGGGCAACCATTGCGTGGATTCAGATCATCCAGGGCACGCCGCTGCTGGTGGTGCTGTTCCTGTGCTACTTCGGTCTGTCCATTGCGGGCCTGGAGCTGCCGGCCATCGTGGCGGCCAGCATTGCGATGATTGTTTACGTCAGCGCGTACCTGGGCGAGATCTGGCGCGGGTGCATCGAGTCGGTGCCGCGCACGCAGTGGGAGG
>SDXZ01000373.1 GCA_004210805.1 Acidovorax sp. | reverse complement strand
TCGCGGGCCGGCGTGTGGCGCATCCTGCGCGAGTTCGAAAAGCGCAAGCTGCCGCTCACCGTGTTCGGCGTCTCCAGCGCGCTGCAGCGCCACCCCGAGCTGACCCAGGCCTTCGTGCAACTGGGCCACGAGATCGCCTGCCACGGCCTCAAGTGGATCCACTACCAGCACATCCCCGAAGAAGTCGAGCGTGCCCACATGGCCGAAGCCATGGAGATCATCCAGCGCATGACCGGGCACAGGGCCCTGGGCTGGTACACCGGCCGCGACAGCCCCAACACCCGCCGCCTCGTGGCCGACTTCGGCGGCTTCGAGTACGACAGCGACTACTACGGCGACGACCTGCCGTTCTGGATGGACGTGAAAAAGAGCAATGGAGCCACCGTGCCCCAGCTCATCGTGCCGTACACACTGGACTGCAACGACATGCGCTTTGCGCTGCCGCAGGGCTACTCGCACGCGGACCCTTTCTACCAGTACATGAAGGACACGTTCGACGCGCTGTACGCCGAAGGCGACCCGGCCGGCGACAACGCGCCCAAGATGATGAGCATCGGCATGCACTGCCGCCTGCTCGGCCGCCCCGGCCGCATCACGGCGCTGCAGCGATTCCTGGACCACATCCAGCAGCACAGCGACGTGTGGGTGTGCCGCCGCATCGACATCGCGCGCCACTGGAAACAGGCAGCGACGTGTGGGTGTGCCGCCGCATCGACATCGCGCGCCACTGGAAACAGGCGCACCCCTACCCTTCTCAGAAAGCAGGCTGACACCATGGCCCTGACCCTGGAACAACTCAACACGTCCGGTGCGGCCGAGGCCCTGCAAATGCTGGACGGCCTGTACGAGCACTCGCCCTGGATCGCCGAGCAGGCGCTGGCGCAGCGGCCCTTCCGCTCGATGGCCCACCTGCAGCACGCCATGGCCCAGGCGGTGCGCACGGCAGGGCAAGACGCGCAACTGGCACTCATCCGCGCCCACCCCGAACTGGCGGGCAAGGCGATGGTGGCGCAGAACCTCACGGCCGAGTCCACCAACGAGCAGAGCAAGGCAGGCCTCACGCAGTGCACGCCTGAGGAGTTCGAGCGCATCCAGGCACTGAACACCGCGTACAACGAGCGCTTCGGCTTCCCGTTCATCCTGGCGGTGCGCGGGCCGCGCGGCACGGGCCTGGCCAAGCAGGAAATCATCGACACCTTTGCCCGGCGCCTGGACAACCACCCCGAGTTTGAGCTGGCCGAAGCCCTGCGCAACATCCACCGCATCGCCGAGATCCGCCTGAACGACAAGTTTGCCGCCGAGCCCCTGCTGGGCAACGACGTGTGGGACTGGCAGGAAAAGCTGGCCGAACACTCCGACCCCGGCTTCGCCGAAAAAGGCCAGCTCACCGTCACCTACCTCACCGACGCGCACCGCGCCTGCGCCCAGCGCATCAGCCACTGGATGCGCGACTGCGGCTTCGACGAGGTGGAGATCGACGCCGTGGGCAACGTGGTGGGCCGCTACCACCCGGCTGCGGAAGGCGCACGCTACCTGATGACCGGTAGCCACTACGACACCGTGCGCAACGGTGGCAAATACGACGGCCGCCTGGGCATCTTCGTACCCATGGCCTGCGTGCGCGAGCTGCACCGCACGGGCCAGCGTCTGCCCTTCGGCATCGAGGTGGTGGGCTTTGCCGAAGAAGAAGGCCAGCGCTACAAGGCCACCTTTCTGGGCTCGGGCGCGCTCATCGGCGACTTCAACCCCGCCTGGCTCGACCAGAAGGATGTGGACGGCGTGACCATGCGCGCGGCCATGCAGCATGCGGGCCTGTGCATCGACGACATCCCGAAGCTGCAGCGCGACCCCGCGCACTACCTGGGCTTCATCGAAGTGCACATCGAGCAGGGCCCGGTGCTCAACGAGCTGGACCTGCCCCTGGGCGTGGTCACCTCCATCAACGGCAGCGTGCGTTTTCTGTGCGAAATGATCGGCACCGCCAGCCACGCCGGCACCACCCCCATGGACCGCCGCCGCGACGCGGCCGTGGCCGTGGCGGAACTGGCGCTGTACGTGGAGCAGCGCGCCGCGCAGGACGGCGACTCGGTGGGCACCATCGGCCAGCTGCAGGTGCCTGCAGGCTCCATCAACGTGGTGCCCGGCCGCTGCCAATTCAGCCTGGACCTGCGCGC
>SDXZ01000215.1 GCA_004210805.1 Acidovorax sp. | reverse complement strand
AATCTGCACCCCATGCTCAACGTGGCCATCAAGGCTGCACGCGCCGCCGGCGCCATCATCAACCGCGCGGCCCTGGACGTGGAATCGGTGCGGATCTCGCAAAAGCAGATCAACGACTTTGTGACCGAGGTGGACCACGCCTCCGAGAAAATCATCATCGAGACGCTGCTGACGGCCTACCCCGGCCACGGCATCCTGGCCGAAGAGTCGGGCTCGGAATACGGCGCCAAGGATTCCGAATTCGTCTGGATCATCGATCCGCTGGACGGCACCACCAACTTCATCCACGGTTTTCCCGTGTACTGCGTGAGCATCGCACTGGCCGTGCGCGGCAAGGTCGAGCAAGCCGTCATCTTCGACCCCTCGCGCAACGACCTGTTCACCGCCACCAAGGGCCGCGGCGCCTACCTCAACGAGCGCCGCATCCGCGTGAGCAAGCGCACGCAGCTCAAGGACTGCCTGATCTCCACCGGCTTCCCGTTCCGCCCGGGCGACAACTTCAAGAGCTACCTGAACATGATGGCCGACGTGATGCAGCGCACGGCCGGCCTGCGCCGCCCCGGCGCCGCCGCGCTGGACCTGGCCTATGTGGCCGCCGGCTTCACCGACGGTTTCTTTGAAACCGGCCTGTCGATCTGGGACGTGGCCGCCGGCTCGCTGCTGGTGACCGAGGCCGGTGGCCTGGTCGGCAACTTCACGGGCGAAGCGGACTTTCTAGAGCAGCGCGAGTGCCTGGCCGGCAACCCGCGCATTTACGGCCAGCTGGTGCCCATCCTGGGCAAATACAGCAAGTTCGCGAGTGCTGGCGACAAGGCGGCCGTGCGACAAGCGGCAGCGGAAGAAGCCGGCAGCGCCGATGTATCCAACGAGCCTGCAGACGTCGCGGATGCCGCTGACGAAGGTCAGGGCGGCGCCACTGCACAAGACAACAACGCCAAGAGCGAAGACGCGCCGTTCTGAAGTGGGTGTTGAAGACAGGGTGATGCGCGACACGCGCACGGCCCTGTTCCGGGCCATCTGAAGCACGCGCCGCTGCGCTCGCCCACTGCCAAACTGCGCAGAGCGCAGGGCCAGCGCTCTAGCCGGGATCAGGATACTTCTGCGCGATGCTGCGGAAGTCTTCCGCGATGTCCACAAAGGCGTCCACCATGTCCGGGTCGAAGTGCGTGCCCTTGCCGCGCACGATGGTGCTGGCCGCTTGGTCGTGTGAGAACGCCGGCTTGTAGACCCGCTTGCTGATCAGCGCGTCATACACGTCCGCCACCGCCATGAGGCGTGCCGACACCGGGATCTCATCGCCTTTGAGCCCCTCGGGGTAGCCCGAGCCGTCCCACTTTTCCTGGTGGCTGTAGGCGATCTCTTTGGACACGCTCAAGAACGCCACCCGCATCCCCAGGCGCCGCTCGGCCTCGTCGATGGCATTGCGGCCGAGCGTGGTGTGGGTTTTCATGATCTCGAACTCTTCCACCGTGAGCTTGCCTGGCTTGAGCAGGATGCTGTCGGGGATGCCGATCTTGCCGATATCGTGCAGCGGCGCCGACTTGTACAGCAGCTCGATCATGCGGTCGTTGAGCACGTTCTCGAAGCGCGGATGGCTGCGCAACCGCTCGGCCAGCGTCTTGACATACAGCTGCGTGCGGCGGATGTGGTTGCCCGTCTCGTTGTCGCGCGTCTCGGCGAGCGAGGTCATGGCCATGATGGTCACGTCCTGGATGGCCTGTACCTCCAGCGTGCGCATGGCGACCTCGCGCTCCAGGTAAGAGCTCTTGTCGCGCAGGAAATCCGCCGTGGCCTTGAGCGCCAGGTGCGTGTTGACCCGGGCCAGCAGGATGGGCGGGCTGATGGGCTTGGTGATGTAGTCCACCGCGCCCAGCGCCAGGCCCATGCGCTCGTCATCGGGGTCGGAGCGGGCCGTGAGGAAGATCACCGGGATGTCGCGCGTGGCGGGCGCGGCCTTCAAGCGGCGGCAGACTTCGTAGCCATCCATCTCCGGCATCATGATGTCGAGCAGGATGAGGTCGGGGGCAGCTTCGGATTGCGCAATCTTGAGTGCTTTTTCGCCGTGGTTGGCCACCTTCACCAGGAAATGCTCACGCAGCAGGCTGCCCATCAGGGTGAGGTTGTCGGGCGTGTCGTCCACCACCAGCACGGTGGCGATGTGTTTGTCTACCAGAGCGGCCTGCGGGGAGGCGAAGGGCGCGTTGTCCATGAAAGTTCCTGCGTGTTGTGTCACTCAAGGGGTTTCAGCGGCCGACGGTTCGGAGGACGGCGCTGCGTCCAAGGCCTCCAGGGCCTGCTCAAAATCAAAATTCAGGGTGTGCATTTCGACCAGCGTGAAGGCGTTCCCCAGCGCGGACATCAGCACAGAGGCATTGTGTTGGAAAAACTCCGGCGCTGCAGCATCATCGCGCTCCAGAAGGCCGCGCAGGCGCCGCACCGCGTCGGCGGGGTCCAGCCCGTCAGGGCTTGTTACTGCGGGCGCTGCGTGCACGCCGTCCGGTATCTGGCCTTTACTCCAGGCCCCCAATCCGCTCAAAAGTGGGTGGAGCGCCGCATCCACCGCCGCAAGCAAGGCATCCACCTTGACGCCCGCCTGCCGGTTGCGGATGGCCTGCTCCAGCGCCTGGGCGTGGTCCGCCACCGCCTGGGCGCCGATATTGGCCGCCACCGAGCGCAGCGTGTGCGCCAAACGCTCGGCCACCACCCCATCGCCACTGCCCCGCGCCTCGCGGATGGCGGCAACCACCGTCGCCTGTCCTTGCACAAACCGGCGCAACATATCGGCGTACAGACCGGGTTTGCCCAGCGCACGTTGCAGGCCCAATGCCGTGTCCAGCCCCGCCACCTGCGGGAAAGGTTGCGCTGGCACGGCATCGGCCGCGGGCAACGCGGTCGCCTCCCCCCCGGCGGACGCGGATACAGCGCCATCCTGGCCCGGGCCGGACAGGGCCGCCATACCCTCGGCCGGCTGGCCCAGCCCCGGCCGCGGCCGAATCCACCGGATGAGGGCCGCCCACAACGCCGCGGGCTCGATGGGTTTGGCCACATGGTCGTTCATGCCGGCGGCAAAGCAGCGCTGGCGGTCCGCTTCCATAGCGTTGGCCGTCATCGCCACGATGGGCAGGTGGGCATGCCGCGGGTCGCTGCGCAACTGGCGCGTGGCGGTTTCACCGTCCATCACCGGCATCTGCATGTCCATCAGCACCACGTCATACGATTTGCGCTCGATGCGGTCGATGGCTATCTGCCCGTTCTCGGCAACGTCCACCGAAAACCCGGCCTCCACCAAAAGCTCCACCGCCACCATCTGGTTCAGTTCGTTGTCTTCCACCAGCAGGACAGACGCACCGCGAATGGACAGCGGCAACTCGTCGGCCGTCGGCGCGGGAGTGATCACGCGGGGCGGGCTGTAGGTGGAGTGCTCCTGCGGCTGCATCAGCGTGTCGAACAGCAGCGATGCATTCACGGGCTTGATGAGCACCGTCTCGATGCCTTGGGCGCGGGCGGCGCGCATCACGTCTTCGCGCCCGTAGGCCGTAACCATGAGCATCTTGGGTACCTGCGCCATGCCCAGGCCGCGGATGTGGCCGGCCAACTGAATGCCGTCCATGCCCGGCATGCGCCAGTCCAGCAACAGCAGACCGAAAGGCTGGTGCTGCACCATGGACTCGCGCAGCCTGTCGAGCGCCTCCAGCCCCGAATACGCCTGCTCCACCTCGAAGCCCATGGCCTGCAGCATGTCGGACAGCACCGTGGCCGCCGTGTGGTTGTCGTCGACCACCAGCACGCGGCGCCCTCGCAGGTCAGGCGGTGGCAACAACAACCGGGCCACCGCACCGCGCTCGAGCGGCACAGCCACCCAGAAGGTGGAGCCCTTGCCATAGGTGCTCTCCACGCCGACCTCGCCCCCCATCAGCTCCGCCAGGCTCTTGCAGATGGCCAGACCGAGGCCCGTGCCGCCATAGCGGCGCGTGGTGGAGGTATCGGCCTGCTGGAAGCTCTGGAACAACCGTCCCATCTGGTCCTGCGTGAGGCCGATGCCTGTGTCGCGCACCTCAAAACGGAGCATCACGCGGTTGCCGGCAGCCTCCAGCAGCCGCACGGCAATGCTGATCTCGCCGGATTCGGTGAACTTGATGGCGTTGTTCGCAAAGTTGATGAGGATCTGCCCCAGGCGCAGCGAATCGCCCACCAGGTTGGGTGGCACGTCGGCCGCCACATCGCACACCAGCTCCAGCCCCTTGGCACCGGCCTTGTATCCCACGACATCGGACACGCTCTCGAGCATGCGGTCGAGCACAAAGGGCTGCTTCTCGACCGTGAGCTTGCCGGCCTCGATCTTGGAAAAGTCGAGGATGTCGTTGATCACCCCCAAAAGGTGCTGGCCCGCCTGCTGGATCTTGCTGACGTAATCGTGTTGGCGCGGCGACAGGCCGGACTTGAGCGCGAGGTGCGACATGCCGATGATGGCGTTCATCGGGGTCCGGATCTCGTGGCTCATATTGGCCAGGAAGTTGGACTTGAGCGCGGTGGATTCCTCCGCCAGTTCCTTGGCGCGGCGCAAATCCTCCTCCGCGCGCTGGCGGTCGGTGATGTCCACAAACGTGCCGATGGCGCCGCCCGAAGAGCCATCGGGCCGCGAGAAACCATGCAGCCAGAACAGCGTGTGGTGGATCTTCCCGTCGGCGTACGGCAGGTCCACCTCCTTGTGCACCGACTGAACCCCCTGCAGGGCCTGCTCGGCATCTGCGTCAAAGCGCTCGCGCTCAGACTCCGGCAAGAACGCCAGGTCGAGCACCGTTTTGCCGATCAAGGCTTCGCGCTGGACGCCAAAGGCATGTTCATAGGCGCGGTTGAACCCGATGTAACGCCCGTCAGCGCCTTTGTAGAACAGCGGCACCGGGATAGCGTCGATGAGTGCCTGCTGAAAATCGAGCTGCTCGGCCACCTTGGCTTCGAGCAGCTTCTGGTCGTGAATGTCCACATTGACGCCGACCACCCGCACCGCCGTGCCCCTGTCGTCGCGAAACACCCGGGCCGCAGACAAGAACCAGCGGGTTTCGCCATCGGGCCGCACGATGCGCCAGGAGTCGCGCAAGTCCATGGCACCACTGGCCATCACGTTGTAGAAATTGTTGAGGGCACGGTCGCGGTCTTCCGGGTGCAAGCGCTCACGCCACTCGGCTTGGCTGCGCTCGGCGCTCCCTGCAGGCAGCCCCATCATGGCCACCAGCTTGTCGCTCCACAGCGCCTTGTCAGCGATGAGGTCGATGTCGAACACGCCGATCTTGCCGGCCTCTTGCGCCAACTCCAGCCGTTCCTTGGCTTGCTCCATGGCGATCTCCGCCCGCCGCTGCTCGCTAACGTCCTCGATCACCCAGATGGAGGCATTCCGGTAACCATCCATCTGCACGCTGCGGCCGGCCATGCGCGCCTCGAAGCTGCGCCCGTCCAGGCGAAACAGCGTGTTGACCTGGCGCACCGCCTGCCCCGCGATCAGCACCGGCCCCACATCGGCGTAGAAGCGTTTGGCGCGAACACCCTGCCCCAGCAGCGTCGCCACACCAAGCCCTTGCAGGTCCGCGGCGGTGCCTCCCATGAGCTCCAGGAACGCAGGGTTGAACTGCCGGAACTTCCCGTCGCCCACGAGGACGATGGGCGGCGCGTTGTCGAAGATCGCGGTCTGTTGCTCCAGCAGTTCATTGAGCAGCCGCTCGCGGCGCTCCAGCTCCGACTGGGCCTGGAAGCGCTCGGACACATCCTCGTGCAGCCCGACAATGGCGATCCGCCTGCCGCGCTCATCGAACACGGGCGACAGCGTGGCCTCGTCGTAGTAGATGCTTCCGTCCTTGCGGCGGTTCACGAACTGGCCTTGCCACGAGCGGCCCGAGAGCAACGTGGACCACATGTCCTGGTACGTCTGCGCCGAGGTCTGGCCACTCGCGACCAGCGACGGTTTCTTGCCCCGCACCTCTTCCAGGGTGTAGCCCGTGTTGCGTTCGTACTGGGGGTTGACCCAGTCGACGCGGCCATCGCCGTCGGTGATCACCACCGACACGGGGCTGCTCTGCAGCGCAGCGCCCAGCACCCTGAAACGCTCCAGCGCCGCAGCCACCCGCGCGCGGCTGCGCAGCAGGTCGAGCAGCAGCAGGCCCATCAGGCACAGCACCACAAAGGCGGCGCCGCCCACTTGCAGACGCTGGGCCACCGGCATCAGTGCGCTCACGTCGTCGAGCATCGCCACCTGCCACTGCCCGCCGGGATCGCCCCAGTCGACACTGCGGCGCTCCACCGCATAGGTCACTCCGTTGAGGACCACTTCGGCCGCATCAGGTGCAAACGGCAGGGCCGACGCCATGCCCTTGTCGAACTGGTTGCCGAACTGGCGCGACGCGCGGATGGCATCGATGCGCGCCTGGGTGAGCGGCGGGGCCATGGTGAACAGCCAATCGGGCCGGGTGGAGGCAAACACCACCCCCTGCGGAGACAGCAGCACTGTCGGCATGTCGTTGCGCTTGAGGACTTCGTCCACGGCCTCGAACCCGACCTTGAACATCACCACGCCAATGATGGAACTCGCGGGTGTGTCGCCCTCGTACAGCGGCGCGGCGTAATACAGGCCCCGCTCCTGCGAATTGCTGCCGATGGCGGCATGGATGCTGACCGCGCCCCGGATCGCCTGCTGGAAATACGGCCGAAACGCCAAGTTGATGCCGGTAGACCGGGTGCCGGGCGTTTCGTGGGCCACGACGGTGCCGTCGGCGGACATCACATACACCCCGTTCACCAAAAACCGCCCGCGGGCCACACCCAGCCGCGCCAGCGCTTCGGGATCGTCCCGCGGCAGCTCGCCCCGGGCCATGGCCTTGAGCATGGGTTCACTCAGGCCGAGCAATGAGACCGCGCCGAGCATGCCGCCGCCGGTAATGCGGCTTTGCACGGTGTCGACGGTCTGCTGCAACAGCTTGGACCGGTCGGCAGCACGCTCGGTACCTTGCCACTGCAAGGCGCCCAACACCACAAGCCACGCGCCCACCAAGGCTCCCACCACCACCAGCACAAAGCCCCGCGCCCCGGACGCCTTGCCGTCCACCACCTTGTCGAGAAAGAGGCC
>SDXZ01000026.1 GCA_004210805.1 Acidovorax sp. | reverse complement strand
GCAGGCGCCCTGGCGGGCATCAAGGTGCTCGACCTCTCCCGCGTGCTGGCCGGCCCGTGGTGTACGCAGGTGCTGGCCGACCTGGGGGCGGATGTGGTGAAGGTAGAACGCCCCGGCGTCGGCGACGACACGCGCCAGTGGGGCCCGCCCTTTTTGAAGGACGCCGACGGCAACGACACGAACCAGGCCAGCTACTACACCGCCTGCAACCGCAACAAGCGCTCGGTCACCATCGACATGGCATCGCCGGACGGCCAAGCGCTCATCAAGCAGATGGCACTGGAGGCCGACATCGTGGTCGAGAACTTCAAGGTCGGCGGCCTGAAGCAGTACGGCCTGGACCACGAGAGCCTGCGCGCACTCAACCCGCGCCTCATCTACTGCTCCGTGACCGGCTTCGGACAAGACGGCCCGTACGCCGAGCGCGCGGGCTACGACCTGATGGTGCAGGCCATGACGGGCCTGATGAGCATCACCGGCCAGGCCGACAGCCAGCCCGGCGGCGGCCCCATGCGCGTGGGCGTGGCCGTGATCGACCTGTTCACCGGCCTGTATGCCAGCAACGCCATCCTGGCCGCGCTGCATGTGCGCGACAACGCCACGACGGGCACCGGCCAGGGCCAGCACATCGACATGGCGCTGCTGGATGTGGGCATGGCCGTGCTGGCCAACCAGGCGTCAGGCTTCCTCGCCACCGGCAAGGCGCCCGAGCGCATGGGCAACAGCCACCCGAGCCTCGCGCCCTACCAGGACTTTGCGACCGCCGACGGCAACATGCTGCTGGCCATCGGCAACGACGGGCAGTTCCAGCGCTTTTGCACCGCGGCCGGCCAGCCGCATTGGGGCACCGACCCGCGCTATGCCACCAACACCTTGCGCGTGCAGCACCGCACCGACCTGATCCCCGCGATGGAGGCCGTGACGCGCACGCGCACCACCGCCGACTGGATCGCGCTGCTGGAAGACAAGGCCGTGCCCTGCGGCCCCATCAACACCATCGCCCAGGCGTTCGACGATGCCCAGGTGAAGGCGCGCGGCCTGGCGGTGACGCTGCCGCGCTGGAGGGACGGCGAGGCCGCCACCGACAGCGTGCAGCAGATCACCGGCGTGGCCAGCCCGCTGCGCCTGTCGGCCACGCCGCCGGTGCTGCGCAATGCACCACCAGCGCTGGGGCAGCACACGGACGAAGTGCTGGCCGAGATGGGGCTGGACGCGGCGCGCATCGCAGCGCTGCGGGCGGCGGGCGTGGTGTAGCAGCCAGCCTGCCCCCGTGGTAGGCGCCGCCGCCGCGCAGTCCGACGCGGGTGCGTGGACGCCCACACCTCACCACCGAGGCGTTGCGGTCCGTACCCCTCTGGCCAGCCACCGGCACGCAATTTGACTGGGCCACCCACTAGCTCGCAGCCCTCCATCCCAGCCAAAACTGCGAAATCCGCGGCCGGATAGTCGTTTACAGAAAGTAACGACCGCTCCACAATGGCGCGAGCGGCCCCTCTGCGGCCCGCTGCTGCGCACGGGCACGCCAGCAGACTTCACCCGCTCACCTTCGCCCTGCCCACGCAAGCAAGGAGTTCCCCATGAAGCTCAGCCTCAAGCTCCCCCTGGCCTTTACGGCTGCCTTGCTGCTGCTGTTCGCGGCGGCCCTGTTCGGTATCAGCCGTCTCAACCAGGCGCTGGACACCTACCAGACCACCGTAGCGCAAAGTTTTGAACACGAGCGGCTGGCCTCCGGCATGCTCAACAGCTTCAAAGTGCAGGTGCAGGAATGGAAGAACGTGCTGCTGCGCGGCAAGGACCCAGCCCAGCTCACACGCTACTGGGCTGCGTTTGAAAAGCAGGAGCAGGCGATCAAGGCGCAAGCGCAAAAGCTGCTGGCCGCCCTGCCCCCGGGCGAAGGCCGCGACCGCGTGGCCCAGTTTGCGCAGGCGCACGAACGCATGGGCCTGGCCTACCGCAAGGGCTTCGAGGCCTTCAAGGCCGCGGGCCAGGATGCGGAGGCCGGCGACAAGGCGGTGCAGGGCATGGACCGCGAACCCTCGCAGCTGATCGACCAGGCGGGCGACTTGATCGCCAAGGCCAGCAGCGAGGTGGCCGAACGCGCCGCAGCCACGGCGCAGCGCGCCACCACGATCAGCCTGGTGGTGATGCTCGTGGTGTGTGCGCTGGGCATAGCCGGCGCCATTGCCTTCAGCCGGACGGTGGTGAACCCGCTGGACAACGCGGTGCGCGTGTCGCAGGCCGTGGCCAGTGGCGATTTGACCGTGGCGCAGCGCGTGCGCGGCAAGGACGAGATTGCCCTGTTGCTGAACGCACTGCATGACATGCAGCTGAGCCTGTCGAGCGTGGTCAGCCACGTGCGCAACAACGCTGACAACGTGGCCGCGGCCAGCACCGAGATCGCGCAGGGCAACAACGACCTTTCGGCGCGCACCGAGCAGCAGGCGTCGGCGCTGGAGGAAACCTCGGCGTCGATGGAGGAGCTGAGCTCCACCGTGCAAGCCAACGCCGACAACGCGCGGCAGGCCAACCAGCTGGCCGTGAATGCATCGACCGTGGCGGTGCAAGGCGGCGATGTGGTGGCCGAGGTGGTGCACACCATGAAGGGCATCAACGACAGCAGCAAGAAGATCGCCGACATCATCAGCGTGATCGATGGCATCGCGTTCCAGACCAATATCCTCGCGCTGAATGCCGCGGTAGAAGCCGCCCGCGCCGGCGAACAAGGCCGTGGCTTTGCGGTGGTGGCCAGCGAGGTGCGCAGCCTGGCCGGGCGCAGCGCCGACGCGGCCAAGGAGATCCGGACCCTGATCCACAACAGCGTGGAGCGCGTGGAGCAAGGCACAGCCCTGGTCGACAAGGCAGGCGCCACGATGACGGAGGTGGTGGCCTCGATCCGCCGCGTGACCGACATCGTCGGCGAGATCAGCGCCGCCAGCACCGAGCAAAGCGCCGGCGTGGCCCAGGTGGGCGAGGCCGTGACCGAGATGGACCGCGCCACGCAGCAGAACGCAGCCCTGGTCGAACAAAGCGCGGCCGCCGCCGAAAGCCTGAAGGTGCAGGCGCAGCAGCTGGTGGACGCGGTGGCGGTGTTCCGGCTGTCCACGGGCGAACACGCTGTGCCAAGGGCGCACATGCCCCGGCTGGCTGCCGTGTGACACACAGGCCGAAGGCTGGCATGCCCTGCTCCACCGGCCGCTGATAGGGCTACCGGCGCCCGTCAGCGATCTTCTGGTTTGATGGCCCGTTGAATGGGCTGGCAGAGGGCAGAAAAACCATAAAACTGCCCCTATCGCTTATCTATAAAGCGTTTTGTGCTACTTTATTGATAGCATTTGATGATTGCGCGGTTCTGCGGCTCGCTGCAAGGCCTGCAGTGCCCCGGTCAATGCCGGGGCCACCAGCGGGTGTGTGGCCATCTCGCTTTCTGCGAGGTGCGCGCCAAGCAAGGGCAGGCTCAGGCACGCAGGCTCCACGATGTGCGCCGACATGGTTCGAAGCGTTTCACGCAGCGCGTCGTCGGCGTGGTGTGCGCGGGGCGATGCATTGAGCACCGCCACCGGCTTGTTCACAAAGGCCTCCTGGCTCACCAGCCAGTCGAGCGCATTCTTGATCACCCCTGTCACGCCGTGGGCGTATTCGGGGCTGGCAATCAGCAACGCATCGGCCCAGGCCACATCGGCGTGCAAGCGCAGCACGGCGGCTGGCGGCTGGGTTTCCAGGTCGGGATTGAACAGCGGCAACTCGGCCACCGCACCGCACCAGGCCACCTCAATGCCCGGTGGCGCTAAACGCGCCGCCGTGCGCAGCAACGCAGCATTGATGGACGCGGCACGCAGACTGCCGCAAAGGGCCAGGATTTTCATCGGGCCATTTTTACCCAGCCACGCGCCGGGTCGGCAGCTGAAGCGGGTCGCGCCGCCTCAATCCCCGTGCGCAGGCTCCAGCGCCTTGTACTGCGCCATGGTGCGCAGGCAGGCGTCGGCCACCTCGGTGCCCTTCTTCACGAAATGTTCGCGGAAGAACTTCAGGTGATCGTCATGTTCGTGGAAGTCGCGCGGTGTGAGCACGGCGGACATCACGGGCACTTCGGTATCGAGCTGCACGCGCATCAGGCCGTCGATGACGGCGGTGGTCACGAACTCGTGGCGGTAGATGCCGCCGTTGACCACCAGCGCGCAGGCCACGATGGCGTCGTAACGGCCACTTTGCGCCAGGCGCTTGGCCAACAGCGGAATCTCGAAGGCGCCAGGCACTTCGAACTGCTCGATCTGCCCGGCGGGCAGCCCGTTGCGGGCGAACTCGGCGACGGCTGCGTCGCGCGACTGGTGGACGATGTCCCGGTGCCAGCCGGCGCAGATGATCGCGACGCGTTCGCTGCGGCGCGCCGTGGCGGCGGAGATGGCTGTCTGGGAAGGAATGGACTGATTCATGGACTTATCTCAAAGCGAGGAAAGGATTACCAGAATCAGGGCGCGCGACCAGGACTGCCGTGCGTTGGCAGCGCCACGCGCACGTCTGCGGACGAGCCCGGCCGGGCCACCGGAAAGGTGACGGATCACCACGGGGGCTCGCACGAACGACAAACTGCGCAGATGCACACACGGCGCCACCCTTGCGGGCGGCCCCTGGTTTCGCGATCTCTTTCATCCGGACTGTGACCGTCGGCTCTGGCATCTCACCAGATCTGCTGACCCCAGGCCGCCACCACTGCTGGCACGGCCCGGGCGCTCGCGGGCTGCTGCAGTGCGGATGTGAAGACATCTGCCTGCAGATACCGCCGGTGGGGAATTTCGCCCCGCCCTGAGAACGCTGCCGGCCCCGAGATCGTGTTCACCATCTTGAAGGCCGGCGGACGCATTCTAGGGGTTACCCGTAGCTCCCACCGTCGCCCAGGCGATGGCCCTGCCGCCACCATTGATGCCCGTCATCGATCAGCGGGGCTTTTCAAAACCGCCCTCCACCCAGGCCGTAGCGCTGGCGGGAGTGAGCTTGAAAGTGGGCGGCGCCGGCACCCGCGCCAGCTCTTCGCCCAGCTCATCCTGCGCGCTCAGCGTGGCCGTGGCGCCTTCTTCGTCGGGGACGATGGCCAAGGCCACCTTTAGCCGCTGGCCATTCACCGTGACCGACACGTTCTTGTTGAGCTGCGCATGCAGTTGCTGCTCGTGGCGGCGCAGCACCTCGCTGGCGGTCTTGACCAGGGTGTGGAAGGCCGAGACATCCAGTGGCTTGGGGTTCTTCTTGTCCCGCCCCATGGTCCAGGGGCCGACCAGCGCGGGCTCCGTCTCGCCCTTGAGCGTCATGGACACGGCCCAGCCGTCATCGTCTTCGTTCTTGATCACTTGCGCAGTCCACTGGCCGTCGGACCAACGGCGCGGTTCCTGGAGGGTCTCGGGCGTGTCAGGGGTGTCTTGCATGGGAAAAAACGTCGCAGAAGATTCAAGGAAAGGGCGCAGAGCATAACGGCCCGCCGCGGGCGCGGCTGTCAGCGTTCGTCAATAACGCTTGGTTATCGATAGCCACCTTTTAGGGCTTCGTCCTATCGACTTCAGAGGCGACGACGAGGCCGACAAGGTGGGTGAGCATCACGGTACATCGACCACCGGGTTCGCCACGTCGCGCAGCACCTCCATGAAAGCCTGCATGGCCGGCGTGGGCGCCTCGCCCAGCCGCGTGATGACACCGTAGTCGGGCATGCGGTCCGGCAGCTCCACAGGGATGCGGGCGAGCAGGCCCTTGGCGATATAGCGCTCTACCAGGGCCTGGGGCTGCAGCGACAGCATGTCGGTGGTCTGCATCATCTCGAGCGCAAACAAAAACGACGGCGTCTCAACCACACCCGAGCTGAGCGCCAGGCCGTTGCGCCCGAAGATGTCGTCCGACACCTTGCGCACTGCGGTCGATGCCGGGTACAGGATCCACGGCCAGTGCGACAGCTCTGCCATGTCCAGGTCGCGCGCGCCGCGCAAGGGGTGGTGCAGGCCACCCACCACCAGCAGCGGCTCGTTGGACAGGCGCTCGTAGTGAAACTGCGCCCGCTGCGCCTCGTCGGTGAAGCGGCCGATCATCAAATCGATTTTTCGCTCGGCCAGCCACACGATGAGCTGGTCGCTGCTTTGCTCCAGCACCTTGAGCACCAGCAGAGGGCGCAGGCGCTGGATTTCGGCCACCGAGGCGATCAGCACATGCGCGGCCGAGCCCGTGATGGCGCCAATCGACAGGTGGCCGTGCCCGCCCTCTTTGAGCGCGTTGAATTCATCCACAAACTTGCGGTGCCCTGCCAGCGCGCTGGCGGAATAACGCAGCGTGAAAAGGCCCAGTTCATTGGGCCGCATGCCACGCGACAGGCGATCGAAAAGGCGGGACTCCAGGATCTCTTCGATGTCCATGAGGATCTTGGTGGCCGCAGGCTGCGTGATGTGCATCTGCTCGGCCGTCAGGCGCAGATTGCGGGTCTGGCCCAGGATGTCCAGAAACTGCAAATGCCGAAAACGCAGCCGCGCGCAGGCCTGCACCATCGACAAGGGTTTACCCGAAACGGGAGCGGAGGCCATGGCAACTCATAAGCATTTGGAATGGATGCTAGCAAAAAATTGAGTGGACCCCGCGGGGCGCGAAACCTACTCTCTCACTTGCGTCGGGAGGGTCCAGCAGAGACCCGATGGCGCCGATGGGCCTTCTTTCGCAGTGCTCCACCGTGCCCCAGCCATTCCATATTCGGAGACATTCACCATGAAATTCAAAGCACTCGCCCTGGCGGCCGCCCTTTTCGCCGCCGTGGCCGCACCCGTGTCGGCGCAGATCAAGGACCACGTGTTCAAGGTCGGCATCGGCCTGAACGAAGACCACCCGCAGGCCCAGGCCGTGAAGCACTTTGCCGAACAACTGGCGGCCAAGAGCGGCGGCAAACTGGTGGCCAAGCTGTACGCCAGCGGCTCGCTGGGCAATGACGTGAGCATGACCTCGGCACTGCGCGGCGGCACGCTGGAGATGACGGTGCCCGACAGCTCCACGCTGATGTCGCTGATCAAGCCCTTCGGCGTGCTGAACCTGCCGCTGACCTTCAACAACGAGCAGGAGGCCGACGCCGTGCTCGACGGCCCCTTCGGCCAGAAGCTGCTGGCCAAGCTGCCCGAAAAAGGCCTGGTGGGCCTGGGCTTCTGGGAGAACGGATTTCGCCACGTGACGAACTCGCGCCGCCCCATCACCAAGGCAGAAGACCTGGCCGGCCTGAAGCTGCGCGTGATCCAGAGCCCGCTGTTCCTCGATACCTTCAACGCATTGGGTGCCAACGCCACGCCCATGCCGTTTACCGAGCTGTATTCGGCCATGGAGCAGGCCGCGGTGGATGGGCAAGAGAACCCGCCTGCCACCATCCTGTCGAGCAAGTTCTATGAGGTGCAAAAGCACCTGGTGCTGTCGCGCCACATGTACAGCGCCTGGGTGCTGCTGATGTCCAAGAAGACCTGGGACGGCCTCTCGGCACAGGAACAAAAAATCGTGCAGGAAGCCGCGCGCGAGGCCACGCTGTTCGAGCGCAAGACCATCCGAGCGTTCAGCGACAAGGCGCTGGGCGAGCTCAAGAAAGTGGGCATGCAGGTGACCGAGCTGGCCCCGGCCGAGCAGGCCAAGATGCGCACCAAGCTGCAGCCGGTGCTGGTCAAGTACGCCAAGGAATTTGGCGAAGAAACGACTGGCGAGATGAACGCCGAGCTGGCCAAGGTGCGCGGCACAGCCAAGTAAGCAGGCCATTCATCCGGCGCGTGCGGGCCTGCGCCCGCGCCGCCGCATCCTGGCTTTTTGATCGCCTTCCAAAGATTCCCCATGGACAAGACACCCCGCCGCCCGTTTCGCTCGCGCGAGTGGTTCGCCGCCCCCGAGCGCTCGGACATGGCCGCGCTGTACCTCGAACGTTTCATGAACTACGGGCTCACGCCCGAAGAACTGCGCTCGGGCCGGCCCATCATCGGCATCGCGCAAACCGGCAGCGACCTGTCGCCCTGCAACCGCATCCATGTGGACCTGGCCCGCCGTGTGCGCGAAGGCATCCGCGACGCGGGGGGCATCCCGATGGAGTTCCCGGTCCACCCCATCTTTGAAAACTGCCGCCGCCCCACGGCGGCACTGGACCGCAACCTGGCCTATCTGGGGCTGGTGGAGATCCTGTACGGCTATCCCATCGACGCGGTGGTGCTGACTACGGGCTGTGACAAGACCACCCCAGCGGGTGTGATGGCGGCGTCCACCGTAGACATCCCGGCCATTGTGTTGTCCGGCGGCCCCATGCTGGACGGCTGGCACGACGGCGAGCTGGTGGGCTCGGGCACCGTGATCTGGCGCAGCCGCCGCCAGCTGGCCGCGGGCGACATAGACGAAGAAGAGTTTCTGCAGCGCGCCTGCAGCAGCGCGCCGTCGGCCGGCCACTGCAACACCATGGGCACAGCGTCCACCATGAACGCGGTGGCCGAGGCCCTGGGCCTCTCGCTGCCCGGCTGCGCCGCCATTCCGGCGCCCTACCGCGAACGCGGCCAGATGGCGTACGAGACCGGGCGTCGCATCGTCGAGATGGCGTATGAGGACCTGCGCCCGTCGCGCATCCTCACGCGCGAGAGTTTTCTCAACGCGCTGTCGGTGGTCAGCGTGGCCGGGGGCAGCAGCAATGCGCAGGTGCACATCATGGCCATGGCGCGGCATGCGGGCGTGGAGCTGCATCCGTCGGACTGGACCCAACACGCCTACGACCTGCCCCTGCTGCTCAACATGCAGCCCGCGGGCAAGTTTTTGGGAGAGCGCTTCTTTCGCGCAGGGGGCGTTCCGGCACTGCTGTGGGAGCTGCAGCAGGCCGGGCGCCTGCACGGCGACTGCCTGACCGTGACGGGCAAGCCGCTGGCGGACAACCTGCAGGGCCGCGAGACACGCGACCGCGAGGTGATCTGCCCATTCAACGCGCCGTTGATGGAAAACGCCGGCTTTCTGGTGCTTCACGGAAATCTGTTCGACTTCGGCATCTTGAAGACATCGGTGATCTCGCAAGCCTTCCGCCAGCGCTACCTGAGCCAGCCGGGCGCAGAAGGCATTTTTGAAGCGCGCGCCGTGGTGTTCGAGGGTGCGGACGACTACCACGCGCGCATCAACGACCCGTCGCTCGACATCGACGAAGGCTGCATCCTGGTGATGCGCGGCGCGGGCCCCATCGGCTGGCCTGGCTCGGCCGAGGTGGTCAATATGCAGCCACCCGACGCGCTGATCCGCCGCGGAATCAACACCTTGCCCACGCTGGGCGACGGACGCCAGTCGGGCACGGCGGACAGCCCGTCGATCCTGAACGCATCGCCCGAAAGCGCGGTGGGTGGCGGCCTGTGCTGGCTGGCGAGTGGCGACACGATCCGCATTGACCTCAACACCGGCCGCTGCGATGCGCTGGTGGCCCCCGAAGAGATCGAGCGCCGCCGCCGCGAACTGCCGGCACCACCCATCCCCAAGAGCCAGTCGCCCTGGGAAGCGCTGTACCGCGAGAAGACCGGGCAGCTGGTGGATGGCGCGACGCTGGACTTTGCGCTGGACTACCACCGCATTTCAGAACACACACCGCGGCACAACCATTGAAACGCTGCGCCCGAAGCGGGCGCGGCACCGATTCAGAACCCTTCTTCAAGGAACTCCCATGAGTGAAACGACAGCGGCCGAAGCGGCCGGTGGGGCGGCGCCTGCGCGACGCGGGTGTCTTTGACCTGAGCCGCGACTACCCCACCATGAGCACGCTGCTGGACACCCCGGCGCCCGCCGAGGCTGCGCGTGCGGCCGAGGGCCAATATCTGTGCAGCGTCAATGAATTGCTCGCAAACAGCCAGATCGGCATGCGCGACACCACGCGCCCCTGGCTCCTGGCTCCCTGCGACCTGCAGGTGGTGAAGGCCGCCGGTGTGACCTTCGCCGCCAGCCTGATCGAGCGTGTGATCGAGGAACAGGCCCGCGGCGATGCAGCCCGCGCCCAGGGCCTGCGCAGCCAGGTGGTGGGGCTTATCGGCGAGAGCTTGGCCGACATCCGTCCGGGCTCGGAGCAGGCCATGGCCTTGAAGGCACTGCTGCAGGACAAGGGCCTGTGGTCGCAGTACCTCGAAGTGGGCATCGGCCCCGACGCCGAGGTCTTCACCAAGGCACCGGTGCTGGCCTCGGTGGGCACGGGCGAGCAGATCGGCATCCGCGCCGATTCGGCCTGGAACAACCCCGAGCCCGAGGTGGTGCTGGCCGTCAACAGCCGCGGCGCCATCGTGGGCGCCACGCTGGGCAACGACGTCAACCTGCGCGACATCGAGGGCCGCAGCGCGCTGCTGCTGGGCAAGGCCAAGGACAACAACGCCTCGTGCGCCATCGGTCCCTTCATCCGGCTGTTCGACGCCGGCTTCGGTCTAGACGATGTGCGCAACGAGACCGTGCACCTGCGTGTGGCCGGCACCGACGGCTTCACGCTGCGCGGCATCAACACCATGGCCAGCATCAGCCGCGACCCGGCCGACTTGGTGGCCCAGACCCTGGCCGCGCACCAGTACCCGGACGGCTTCATGCTCTTCCTGGGCACGCTGTTTGCCCCCATCGAAGACCGCGACCAGCCCGGCAGCGGCTTCACGCACAAGCTGGGCGATGTGGTCACCATCCAGAGCGCCTGGCTGGGCGCGCTGCACAACACGGTGACGCACAGCGAAACCGCGCCGCCGTGGCGCTTCGGGTTGCGGGCCTTCATGGTCAACCTGGCGGCGCGCGGGCTGCTGCAGGGCGCGGCGCTCTGAGCACGTCAAAAAAAACGATACCCGCCCCGCCATCCACGGAGACCCCCGCATGCTCAACACCGTCATCCACCACTACGTCCGGGCCATCAACCTTCTCATCGCGCTGGCGCTGGCCGCCATGGTGGTGCTGGTGTTCGGCAACGTGGTGCTGCGCTACGTCTTCAACTCGGGCATCGCCGTCAGCGAGGAGCTCTCGCGCTGGCTCTTCGTGTGGATCACCTTCCTGGGCGCGGTGGCGGCCATCAAGGAGAACGCGCACCTGGGCACCGACATGCTGGTGTCGCGCCTGTCGGTGCGGGGCAAGAAGGTCTGCATGGTGGTCGGGCATGTGCTGATGCTCTACATCACCTGGCTGTTCTTTGAAGGCAGCTGGAAGCAGATGAAGATCAACTGGGATGTGGAAGCCCCGGTCACTGGCGCGTCGATGGGCATTTTCTACGCGTCGGGCGTGGTGTTTTCGGTGTGCGCCGGCTTTCTGCTGGTGCTGCAGCTGCTGCGCGTGCTGGCGGGCAAGGTGAGCGAGGAAGAGCTGGTGATGGTCAAGGAATCCGAAGAGCAGGCCGAGCTGGAAGCGCTGCAGGCGGAGCTCGCGCGCGAGAACGCCGCGAGCCCATCCCCGTTGGGCGACCGCCCGCTGCCGCGCGCCGGCAAGTAACGCAGCCTCAACACCGGAGACAACACCATGACCGTGCTGATTTTCTTGGGCGGCCTGATCGGCGCCATGGCCCTGGGCATCCCGATCGCCTACGCGCTGCTGGCCAGTGGCGTCGGGCTGATGTGGCACCTCGACCTGTTTGACTCGCAAATCCTCGCGCAGAACTTCATCAACGGCGCCGACAGCTTTCCGCTGCTGGCCGTGCCGTTCTTCATGCTGGCCGGCGAGATCATGAACGTGGGTGGCCTCTCGCAGCGCATCGTCAACTTCGCGCTGGCGCTGGTGGGCCATGTGAAGGGCGGCCTGGGCTACGTGGTGATCCTGGCGGCCTGCCTGCTGTCGTCGCTGTCGGGCTCGGCGGTGGCCGATGCCGCGGCGCTGACCGCGCTGCTGCTGCCCATGATGGTGAAGGCCGGGCACAAGAAAGAAGTGTCGGGCGGGTTGATCGCGGCCTCGGGCGTCATCGGGCCGATCATTCCGCCCAGCATCGGGTTTGTGATCTTTGGCGTGGCAGCCAACGTGTCGATCAGCAAGCTTTTCATCGCTGGCATCTTCCCCGGCATCATGATCGGCGTGGGCCTGGCGGTGACCTGGTGGTGGGTGGGCCGCAAGGAGGTGCTGGCCATGCCCGAGAAGAAGACTGCAGCCGAAGTCTGGCGCTCCGCGCGGGAGTCGGTATGGGCGCTGACCTTGCCGGTGTTCATCCTCGTGGGCCTGCGCATGGGCGTGTTCACGCCGACCGAGGCCGCCGTGGTCGCGGCCGTGTATTCGCTGTTTGTGGCCAGCGTGATCTACCGCGAGCTGCCGCTGCGCGCGCTGCTGCCCATCTTCACCACCGCGGCCAAGACGACGGCGGTGGTGATGTTCCTGGTGGCGGCTGCGATGGTGTCGTCCTGGCTCATCACGGTGGCCAATCTGCCGGCCCAGATGGTGGAACTGCTCAAGCCCTTGATGGGCAACCAGACCCTGCTGTTGATCGCGATCATGGTGCTGGTGATGCTGGTGGGCACTGCCATGGACATGACGCCCACCATCCTGATCCTGACCCCCGTGCTGATGCCCGTCATCAAGGCCGCTGGCATCGATCCGGTCTACTTCGGCGTGCTCTTCATCATCAACAACTCCATCGGCCTGGTCACCCCGCCAGTGGGCACCATCCTGAATGTGGTGGCGGGCGTGGGGCGCATGAAGATGGACGAGGTCACGCGCGGCGTGCTGCCCTTCATGGCCGCTGAGTTTGCGGTGATGTTCATCATGGTGCTGTTCCCGCAGACCGTGCTGGCGCCGCTGCGCTGGTTTACCGGCTGACGCGCGCGTGGCCTCCGCACCCGATCCGATCTACCCACCCGGCTTCGCAACCAAAGGCACCACCATGACACTCCGACTCGCAGGCAAAACCGCCTTCCTCACGGCCGCCGGCCAGGGCATCGGCCGCGCCACGGCCATCGCGTTTGCCACCCAGGGCGCCCGCGTGATTGCCACCGACATCAACGCCGAAGCCCTTGCCACCTTGCGCGATGAGATCGATTGCCACACGCAGGTGCTCGATGTCACGCAAACCCAGGCCGTGCAGGACGCTGCGACTGCGGCCGGGCCGGTGGATGTGCTGTTCAACGGCGCGGGGTTTGTGCACGCGGGCAGCCTGCTCGACTGCACGGACGACGAGTGGGACTTTGCGTTCAACCTCAACGTGCGCTCGCAATTTCGCACCATCAAGGCGTTTTTGCCCGGCATGCTGGCGCGCGGCGGCGGCTCCATCATCAACATGGCCTCGGTGGCCGGCAGCATCAAGGGCGTGTCCCGGCGCTTTGTGTACAGCACGACCAAGGCGGCCGTCGTGGGCCTGACCAAGTCGGTGGCGGCGGACTTTGTCGCCCAGGGCATTCGCTGCAATGCCATCTGCCCAGGCACCGTCATGTCGCCTTCGCTGATGGAGCGCATCACCGCCCAGGCCGCGGCCACGGGCCAGAGCCTGGCGACGGTCGAGGCCGGCTTTGTGGAGCGCCAGCCGATGGGCCGCCTGGGCCGGGCCGAGGAGATCGCGGCCCTGGCCGTGTACCTGGCCAGCGACGAGTCATCGTTTACCACGGGCACCGCCCAGATCATCGACGGCGGCTGGTCCAACTGATCCAACCAATCCAAAGCCGCTTACCCTCTCCCCCTGCCGATCCACCCACCCTGAGCTTCAAGCCATGAAACTGCTGCGCCACGGCCCCAAGGGCCACGAAAAACCCGCCCTGCTGCACACCGATGGCACGGTGCGCGACCTGAGCACCGTGCTGGCCGACATCGGCCCTGCCACCCTATCGCCTGCCGGCCTTGCGGCGCTGGCCGGGCTGGACGCAGGCACATTGCCCGTCGTGCCACAGGGCCGCCTGGCCGTGCCGTGGACCGGCATGCGCAAGTTCATCGCCATTGGCCTGAACTACGCGGACCACGCAGCCGAGGCGAACATGCCCATCCCCCAGGAGCCCATCGTCTTCACCAAAACCGTGGACTGCGCCGTGGGCTGCCACCACCCGGTGGTGCTGCCGCAGGGCTCGGTCAAGACCGACTGGGAAGTCGAGCTGGGCGTGGTCATCGGCAGCCGCGCACGCTACGTGAGCGAGGACAACGCGCTGGCCCACGTGGCCGGCTACTGCACCATCAACGACATCTCCGAGCGCGAATACCAGCTCGAGCGCGGCGGCACCTGGGACAAGGGCAAGGGCTGCGACACCTTCGGCCCCATCGGCCCCTGGCTGGTGACCGCCGACGAGGTCGGCGACCCGCAGAACTTGTCGATGTGGCTGGACGTGAACGGCGAACGCCAGCAGAACGGCAGCACCCGCACCATGATCTTCACGGTGGCAAAGCTGGTGAGTTACCTCAGCCGCTTCATGACACTGGAGCCCGGCGACCTGATCACCACCGGCACCCCGCCCGGCGTGGGCATGGGCAAGAAGCCCGCAGCGCAGTTCTTGAAGCCCGGCGACGTGATGCGGCTGGGCATCGAGAAGCTTGGCGAGCAAGAGCAGACCGTGTTTGCGTGGGACCCGAGCCTGATCGACGGCTGAGGGCACGAGGCCGCAGGCCCACGGCGGCATTGGCACGGGTGCCGCGATCGGAGGCGTGCCGCCCAAGGGCGTCTTTTATGAATAAAAATGGCCGCCAGCGCTTGATGTATAAGCGCTTGCAGCTATTAAATTAATAGCAATATCGGAAATTTAGAACACTAGGCGCAGTGCCGCGTCCAGCGGCGCTGCACCCTCACCCGCCGTTTCTACGGGATGCCGACACTGCCGGCATCTGCCTGCCTCCGTGGTTCTGTCCGCCGCGCGTTTCAGCCCAGCGCCGGCGTCTCGTACGGCTTGCTCAGTGCGCTACCGTGAACCGCTGCTGTACATGCCGCGGCGTTTCCAGTTCATCCACAATGGCGACGGCCAGGTCCGTCACGCTGATGCCGCCGGGCTGGTCGCCATTCATCAGAGGCGCTTCGGTGCCCAGGCGGTACTTGCCGGTGCGCTCGCCCGGGGCCAACAGGATGGGGGGCGAGAGGAAGGTCCAGTCCAGCGTGTTTTCGGTGCGGACCCAGTTGAGCGCCTCGCGCGCGGCGAGGGCGCCCTGCTTCCATTCGGCGGGGAACTCGGGCGTGTCCACCAGCTGCACGCCGGGCGCCACGAAGAGGCTGCCAGCGCCGCCCACCACCAGCAGGCGGCGCACGCCGGCCTGCTTGGTGCCGTCGATGATGGCGCGCGTGCCGGCAAGGAACTGGTCGTGGAGATTGGGCACCGTCCAGCCGGGGTTGTAGGCGCTGACCACAGCGTCGTGTCCAGCGGCCGCTTTAGCGACCTCGGCAGCGTTCTGCGCGTCGCCGGGCACCACGGTCAGGCCTTCGCGGGCGACCAGCTTGCCCGGGCTGCGCGCCAGCACGGTCACGCGGTGGCCGCGTTGCAGCAGTTCCTCGAGCACGGCCGAGCCGACAAAGCCGGTGGCACCGATCAGGGCGATGTTCATGGAAAGGTCCTCAGTCAAAGTTGCGATGGAGTGAGAATAGGAGCTTGTCAAAGCAGGCGGTAGAGGGCTAAAAATGCCTTGTGCTTGAAGCTGTACTTCACAATCAACCCGCTCAGATACTTGGCGCCCCCCATGGAAGACCTCAAACGCATGGCCGTGTTCGCTGCCGTGATCCAGCACGGATCGATGAGCGGCGCCGCGCGCGCCCTGGGCATGAGCACCTCGGCCGTGAGCCAGCAAGTGCGCAAGCTCGAGAGCGATGGCGGCGTCACGCTGCTGCACCGCTCCACGCGCAAGCTGGCGCTGACCGAGGCGGGCCAGCGCTACCACGCGCGCTGCGCCGCCATGTGGGCCGCGGCCGAGCAGGCGCGGGCCGAGCTGGCGGCCTCCCGCGATGCGCCCAGCGGCGAGCTGCGCCTGTCGGCCACGGTGGGCTTTGCGCGGCACATTGCCCCGGCACTTGGCGACTTGCTGGCCGCCCATCCGGCGCTGCGCCTGCGCCTGCTGGTGGACGACGCCACCATCGACCTCATCAACGCGCGCATCGACCTTGCGGTGCGCTACGGGCGCCTGGCAGATTCCAACTGGGCCGCGCGGCGGCTGGGGGGCATGCAGTGGTGGCTGTGCGCCGCGCCCGGCTGGGTGGCGGCCCACGGCATGCCGCAGCACCCTGATGCGCTGCTCTCGCACAGCTGGCTGGGCTTTGCGCGCGAGAGCGGCGGCCTTCTCATTGACCTGCGCAGCCCCGCGGGCGAGCCGCGCGCGCTGCGGGTGGAGCCGCGCATTGCCAGCAACAACCAGCTGTCGATCCAGCAGATGTGCGAGGCCGGTCTTGGGCTCGCGCTGGTGGGCAGCATGGATTCGCACGAGGCGCTGCAGGCCGGGCGGCTGGTGCGGCTGCTGCCTACCTGGTCTTTTGGAACCATGGACATCTGGGCCGTCACACCCCAGCGCGATGCGCAGCCGGCCAAGGTGCGCCAGGCGATTGCCGCGCTGCACGACTACCTGAGCCAGGTGCCGGGTGTTACGGCATGAGGTCGACTGCCACGCGGTGCATTGACCTCTGTTGGGCCCCGCTGTGCGGAGGGCGCCGCCTGTGGGGCAAGGCTGATTCGTCGGGAGCATTGGCCAAGGCCGCGCCCCTTTTCCATTCATCGATTTTTTATCGTTGGGCCCCACAAATTCCATCGTTGTGCAGGCCGCGCAGGCTCCCTACAGTCGCCTCCCAGAACTCGCTTCTGACCCTGTAACCCGCCGACTGGAGAACGCCCATGACCACCCACCCCACCCCCACCCATTTCCCCATCGACCGCGTGCTGACCGCGTTTGAAAAAGGCGACGTGCCCACGCTGCTGGGCAGCATTGCCGACGACATCGATTTCCGCATCGACCACTACCGCGACGACGCCGACACCGCCTGGCAGGTGGCCCGCAACAAGGCCGAGCTGATGACCGTAGTGCAGCGGCTGGGCCCCGAGGTTTTTCCGCAGGGCACGCACATCGTGCACACCCACAGCCAGGACCTGGGCAATGACTGGGTGATCACCCAACTGCACCAGCGCTTCTTTTATGCAGTACAACAGCGCGACGTGGAATCGGTGACCTGGATCGTGAGCCACTCGCAAAACGGCCAGATGGACTATTTCCGCGAAACCGTGACCACCATCACCCCGACCTGAACGGACCTGACCTTTGGCTGCTCGTGCAGCCCTGCACCACCATGCTGTTTGACCTGCGCGCCCTGGGCTATTTTGTGGCGGCCTATGAAGAACGCTCGGTGACCACCGCCGCGCGCCGCTGCTTCGTCGCGCAACCCTCGATCAGCATGGCCATCAAGGGCCTGGAGGACGCGCTGAACACGGTGCTGTTCGAGCGCAGCCGCCAGGGCCTGGCGCCCACGCCCGCCGCCCACCGCTTGTACCCGCGAGCCTGCAGCCTGCTCGCGCAATCGACCGCGATGGTGCGGGACTTTCGCGATGCACCGCGGGAGACGCTGGGCGTGTTCCTGCAGGACGACCTGATGGTCGGCCCCGCCGCGCCGCTGTTTGCGCAGATTGCCGAGCTGCTGCCCCATGCCTTGGTACGGCTCACGGCCACTGCGCAGGACGCGCGCCTGCGCCTCGTGGCCGAACATTGCAAACCACCCGGCGATACGTTTGTCTCGCTGTGGCGCGAGCCCTATGTGATGCTGCTACCCGAGGAGCACCCGCTGCGCTTCAAGAAGAAATTTGGCCTGGCCGACCTGCAGGACGTGCCGCTCATCGAATGGCCCCACTGCCCGCTGCACCAATCCTTTATCCGCCTGCTGGCCGAGCGCGGCATTGCACTGGAGGTACAGGCCAGCGCCGAGCGCGAAGAACTGTTGCTGCACATGGTGGACAGCGGCCTGGGCGTGGCCGTGGTGCCGCAGTCGTACGCGGCGCATGCGCGCCATGCCGTCACGCGGCCGCTGGACGGACCGCTGGCGTTTTCACGCCACCTGGGCCTGGCTTGCGACGCGTCGGACGCACCCATGCTTGCGCTGCTGGGCCGCCTGGCGTCGTGCCTGGTGGCACCGGCGTTTCCGAAGACAAACGCTGCGTAAGCGCTGGCGGCTCTGGTCGCTTTGAACGCTGCGAGGGTTGCAATTGCGCTGGGCAGGATGCGGTACAACGCACTTCCAGCCACCTACATCGCCGAGTGCGCAGCCACCATGGTCCTTGAAATCGCCCATCTGACCGTTCGCCCCGGGCAGAACACCGCCTTTGAGCAGGCATTTGCCCAGGCACAGAAGATCATCGCCGCCATGGCCGGCTATGTGTCGCACGAGCTGGGCCACTGCATCGAACGGCCGCAGGATTACGTTCTGCTCGTGCGCTGGCTCACGCTCGCAGACCACGAAGTGGGCTTTCGCCAATCGCCGCAATACCAGGAATGGAAGCAGTTGCTGCACCATTTCTACGACCCGTTCCCTACGGTGGTGCATTTCACGCCGGTGGCGTTGGCGCCGGGCTGATGCGGCCCGGGCTGTGACGGTGGCGCGACGCGGGGCGCTGTACTGGCACTATTCGGGTATTGCCTGAACATTTAGCGCACTGCGCATACCGTTCTGATCCTAGAATTTGTAAACGCGCGTATCTTCCATTTTTCTGCGCGAAGGGACCCATCATGAAAGCTGTGCAGCAGGATATCGACGAGCGGACCAACCTCACCAGCACCAACAAGTTCGAATTGCTGCTGTTCCGCCTGGGTACCGACAGTGCCCTGGGTAAATCTGAGCTGTTCGGCATCAACGTCTTCAAGATCCGCGAGATCGTGGCCATGCCCAGCATCACCCCGATTGCGGGTACCACCCAGTACTCGCTGGGCGTGGTCAACCTGCGCGGCCAGGTGATCCCGGTGCTGGACCTGCCAGCCATCGTCGGCTGCAAGCCCCAGACCGGCCTGAACATCATGCTGGTGACCGAATACGCGCGCACCACCCAAGCGTTTGCCGTGGAGTCGGTCGAAGACATCGTGCGCTTGGACTGGAAACAGGTGCTGTCGGCTGAAACCAGCGGCGCCGCCGGCAAGCTGGTCACCAGCATCGCCAGGCTCGATGGCAACACCGACGAATCGCGCCTGGCTCAGGTGCTGGACGTGGAAGCCATCCTGCAGATGGTGTCACCGTCGGACGGCCACGAGGTCACCGAAGAAAAGGTGGGCGCCAAGCTGGTGCTCAAGCCGGGCACCATCATCCTGGCAGCCGACGACTCGTTTGTGGCGCGCTCGCTCATCGAGCAGGAACTCAAGGTCCTGAATGCGCCGTACGAAATGGTCAAGTCGGGCAAGGAAGCCTGGGACCGCCTGAATGCCATCGCAAAAAACGCCGAAGCCGAAGGCAAAACGGTGCTCGACAAGGTCGCCATGGTGCTGACCGACTTGGAAATGCCCGAGATGGACGGCTTCACCCTGACCCGGAACATCAAGCAGGACGCGCGCTTTCATGGCCTGCCCGTGCTGATCCACTCGTCCCTGTCGGGCTCGGCCAATGAAGACCATGTGCGCAGCGTTGGGGCCGATGGTTACGTGGCGAAGTTCGTGGCGGAAGACCTGGCCCAGACCATCCGGCGGGTTCTGCCCAAGTAACCGGCGGGTAAAGAACAAACC
The DNA here is from genome assembly GCA_004210805.1 of Acidovorax sp. Classification (GTDB taxonomy): domain Bacteria; phylum Pseudomonadota; class Gammaproteobacteria; order Burkholderiales; family Burkholderiaceae_C; genus Acidovorax. The sequence goes on along the minus strand of SDXZ01000026.1, from coordinate 18,481 downwards.
TTGTGGATGGGCGTCCTGGCGGCTGGGCAATTTGATAAAAATGGCCACCAGCGCTTATTTAGCAACGATTTATTGCTATCAATTTTGATTTACCAACCCATGCAGACCGGTTGACGGCGCAGGCCGAGAGAATTCGTCCTACTCCCCGTATCGGCATAGAGGTCAACCAAATGGGGGGGCCGGGCGCTAAAGTGAAAGCGGCTTCAATGCGCCAGCCCACGAATTTGTGACATCCCGCCGGGGTGCTTTTCGGGGGCTTTACGAGCAGACAGGAACACCCACTGCCTGCCGGGGTCGAAACAGCATGACAAACAAATTCGCCCGCATCATTTCCATCGCGGTCCTGGGCGCCGCGGTGACTGGCTGCGCCACCGTGCCCGGGGACCCGTACTACGATCCGTCTCCGTACCCTGTGTACCAGCAGCCAGGCTATACCTACAACTCTTCCCCGGTGTATTCGAGCCCGCAGCCCGTCTATCCCGCGTATTCCGCCCCGCCCGCGGTCATCTACTACGGCGGCCGCGACCGCCAGGACGACCGCTGGGAGCGTGACCGCAACCGCAACGACTGGCGCGAACGTGAGCGCGAAAGGGACCGCGCCGAGCGCGACCGTGCGGCACGCGATCAGGCCCGCGACCGCCGTGACCAGCAAGCCCGCGACGCCGACCGCCGCCAGCGCGACCGTGACCAGGCCATCCGCGAGCAGGCCGAACGCGACCGCCGCGCCGCCGACGACCGCCGCAACCGCGATGCACCACGCCCCGGCCGGATTGCGCCCGACAGCTATACGCCCCATCCGCAAGACTGGCGTTCGCGTCAGCAGTCGAACAGCGCTGACAAGCCCTGACGGGATTGCGGCGCCTGCACCCCGCCCACCTCTTTCCTGGCCTCCACGCCTTTGACATGATGATTTGCATGCGCCCTCTCCTTTTCGGCCTGTGCGCTGTGGTCATTGCCGGAGGCGCGCAGGCGCAGGTCCTGCGCTGCACCGATGCGCGCACCGGCAAGGTCACGTACACCGATGGAAGCTGCGAAGGCGGAACCGCGGCTCGGGAGGTGGAGGCGCGCAAGACACCGGAAGAGCGGCTATTGGAACGCGAACTGGCCGCCGAGGCGCTGGAGCGCAAGCAACAACGGCAGCAGGCCGAAGCCACTGCGGCTGAGACCGACGCCCGCCGTGCTGCGGAACGTGACCGCGCACGCGCCGCCCGGGCCGCTGCAGCTGCGCCGCAACCCCAGGACTACGCCCGCTCCCCCGAGTGCGCGCGCTCCCGGCGCAACCTGGAGGGTGTGGCGGCCGGGCTCAGCCGCTCGACCTACGAGCAGGAGCTGAGGCTTGAAGCCGCGCAGCGCCAGGTTGACCTGGATTGCCTGGGCCCGCAGGGTTATGCAGAGGTGGAAAAAGCCCGTGCGAACCAGCCGCGCGTGGTGGTGGTGCCGACCGGACGGCCGCGCCCCTTCCCGGATCCTTACCCGCAGGTGGGCACTCCCCAGCCACCGCCACGCCTTACTCAGTGCGGCGATTTCCGCTGCACCGACAATCAGGGGAACACCTATCCCCGCGCGGGGCCAGGCCGGTTCCCGGGACCGGGTGGCGTCTGCCGCTCGAACGGCGGTCAGGCGCCCTGCTGACCCTGCTTCGTTCCCGATGACGGCGCGGCAGTGCGCAGCCCTTCAGCGACCGTCGGATACCGCAGCCTCACCCCCAGCTCCCCCAGCATTCGCCCGTTGTCCAGCCGTCGTGACTCGTTCATGAAGCTCAGCAGCATCACCGGCAACTGCTCCTGCGCCGCGCTGCGCGGCAGCCTGGGCGGGCGCGGCAGGCCGTACAGGTCGGCCGCAAGGTCAAAGTAGTCCCCCATCTTCAGTTCGGAATCGTCGCTCACGTTGTAGATGCGCTGGGCCCGGGCGCGCCACAGGGCGGCCAGGCAGGTACGTGCCAAATCGTCGGCGTGGATGTGGTTGGTGAACACATCGTCTTCAGGCGCCAGCACCGGGGTGCCGCGGCGCAGGCGCGCTTCGGGCGTTCCGCCTTCGCGGTCGGGCGCGTAAATGCCGGGAATGCGCAGCACGCTGGCGCGCACACCGGTGCGACCCAGGTGGCGCACGGCGCGCTCGGCATTCACGCGGCGCTGGGCGCGGGGCGTGGCGGGGGCCACGGCGCGTGTCTCGGGCACCACCGCGCCCTGGCAGTCACCGTAAACGCCCGTGGTCGACGCATACACGAAAGAGACCGGCAGGCTGCGCAGCCGCAGCACGCGGGCCAGCGCCACCGTGCGGGGGTCACGCCACCAGCCTGCGCCGCCAGCGCCCTCGCCCGGTGGCGGCGCCAGATGCAGCACACGCGTGGCCAGGCCCGCAAGGCGCCGCAATGTGGCCATGTCGTCCAGGTTGCCCAGCAGCGGGCGGATGCCCTGCGTGCGCAGGGCATCCGTGCGTTCAGGGCTTGAGGTAAGCGCCAGCACCTGCACGCGGCCGGCGCCGGGGCCGTTCTGAAGCCGGCGGGCGACGCGTTGGCCCACATCGCCACAGCCCACGATCAGCAGGCGTTCGCGGCGAAAGCGCGCTGGCAGGGCGCCAAGAGGGTTTTGGATTGAGGGCAAAATCGGGTCCGTTTGCGCGAACCGGCAGTCCATCGGGTAAAGCCCGGCAATGGAATGAACAAACACACCGGTTCTTGAAGAAGTACGTCCCAAGGATACCCACAAGATGACCAGCGCCGAAGCCGCAAACCCTGCAGCAGCCTTCCAGATCACCGTGCAGCCCAGCGGCCGCGCTTTCACCGCCAACCCCGGCGAAGCCATCCTCGGCGCCGCGATCCGCAGCGGGGTCGGCCTTCCCTATGGCTGCAAGGACGGCGCCTGCGGCTCGTGCAAGTGCAAAAAAATCAGCGGCGCCGTGCACCATGGGCCCCACCAGTCCAAGGCGCTTACAGCCGATGAAGAGGCCGCTGGCCTGGTGCTGACCTGCTGCGCGCAGCCCTTGACGGACGTGGTGCTCGAGTCGCGCCAGGTCACTGACGAAAGCGCGTACCCGATCAAGAAGATGCCGGTGCGTGTGTCCACGCTCGAAAAGAAATCCCACGACGTGATGCAGGTGCGCCTGCAGTTGCCCGCAGCAGACACCTTTCGCTACCACGCGGGTCAGTACATCGAATTCATCCTGCGCGATGGCGCCCGCCGCGCGTACTCGATGGCCAATGCACCCCACACGCAGGCCGAGGCCCCCGGCGTGGAGCTGCACATCCGCCACATGGCCGGTGGCAAGTTCACCGACCATGTGTTCGGCGCGATGAAAGAAAAAGAGATCCTGCGGGTCGAAGGGCCCTTTGGCAGCTTCTTCCTGCGCGAAGACTCCGACAAGCCCATCGTGCTGCTGGCTTCTGGCACGGGCTTTGCGCCCATCAAGGCACTCATTGAGCACATGCAGTTCAAGGGCATCACCCGCCCCATCGCGCTCTACTGGGGCGGCCGGCGCCCGGGCGATCTGTACATGCACAACTGGGTGTTGGCGCGCGCGGCCGAGATGCCCCACCTGACTTATGTGCCCGTGGTGTCTGACGCCCAGCCTGAGGACGGCTGGACGGGCCGCAGCGGCTTCGTCCACCAGGCGGTGCTCGATGATTTTGCAGATCTTTCGGGGCATCAGGTGTACGCCTGCGGCGCGCCCATCGTGGTGGAGTCCGCGCGCGACAGCTACAGCGCGCACCGCGGCCTGCCACCCGAAGAGTTCTACGCCGACGCCTTCACCTCCGAGGCCGACAAGCACGGCGGCTGAGGACAACGGGCGTGGCCATTCCTCCCCGTCCATCCGTCGGTACTGAGGCTGCGGGGGCGGGCGCGGCCATTCCAACCTCGCCATCCCCCGCACCTTCATCCCCTTCCCCATTCACACAAGGCCTCACGCCGCCTGCCGAGCCCACCGGCTGGCGCCGGGCCTTGCGTAGCGCGGGCCCCATGTCCGCTGTGCTGGGCGTGGCCGTGCTGCTGGTGCTGGGCGCGGGCGAATGGGCCACGCGCAATGAGCTCGACAACCAGTGGGACAACCTGCGCCGCTCCGCCGAGGTGCAGGCCCTGGCCCTGCGCGGGGTGGCCACGCGCTACAGCTATCTGCCCTACACCGCCGCGCAGCAGCCGCTGGTCACGCAACTGTTGGGCAACCCTGCCTCGCCGCAGGTGCGTGAGGCAGCCAACGCCTATCTGAAAACCGTCAACACCCACGCCGGCTCCGACACCCTGTACGTGATGGATGCGCAGGGCATGACGCTGGCATCCAGCAACTGGGACACCCCCAGCAGCTTTGTGGACCAGAACTATCGCAACCGCCCCTACTTTCGCGATGCGCTGCATGGTTCAGCGGGGCGCTTTTATGGCGTGGGCAAAACCACCGGCGAGCCCGGGCTGTTTGCATCGGCCCCGGTGCGGCAGGCAGATGGCACAGTGATTGGCGTGGTGGCCGTCAAGGTGCGCATGCAGCCCATCGTCGACACCTGGGCGCAGCTCCGCGATCCGGTGTTCCTGGCCGATGAGCGTGGCATTGTTTTCCTCGGCTCGGTCGCCAGCTGGCTTTACAAAACCACCCGCGACGTGCCGGCCGATGCAGTGCAGCAGGTGCAGCACGACGAGCAATATGGCGCGCAATGGACGCCGCAGCCCGTGCCCTGGAAACTGCTGCAAGGCAGTGAACCGCGCGAAGGCCAGCCTGGCAAAGAACTGCGCGTACCGGACACGGGCAAGGACTACCTGGCCTATGAAGAACCGCTGCCCGACCTGGGCTGGACGCTGACCATCACCGCCGACAGCAAGGTCGTGGCCCTGGCGCGCCAGCAGGCCTGGGCGCTGGCCACGCTGGCCTCGGGCCTGCTGGTGCTGGGGGCGCTGTACTGGCAGCTGCGCGAACGCCGCCTTGCCGAAAACCGCCAGGCCCGCATCGAACTGGAGCAGCGCGTGCAGGAACGCACCCATGCCCTGCAGCAGGCGCAGGCCTTCCGCCAGTCGATGGAAGATTCACTCCTCGTGGGCATGCGGGCGCGTGACCTGGAGGGCCGCATCGTCTATGTGAACGCCGCCATGTGCGACATGGTGGGCTATTCCGCTTCCGAGCTCATCGGCAGCGTGCCTCCTTACCCCTACTGGCACCCCGACGACCTTGCGCGGCATTGGAACGACATCGACACCGTGCTGGCGGGCAAATTCACCCCCCAGGGCAAGGAAAACCGCCTGCGCCACCGCAACGGCACGGATGTGTACACCATGTTCTACACGGCGCGCCTCATCGACGGCAACGGCCAGCACATCGGCTGGATGAGCTCGGTGGTGGACATCACCGCCCAAAAGCGCGCCGAAGAACAGCAGCAGCAGCGCGAGGCCCAGCTGCAACGCGTGCAGCGCGTGATCACCGTGGGCGAGATGGCCTCGACCCTGGCGCACGAGCTCAACCAGCCGCTGGCGGCGCTGGTCAACTACGCGGCGGCCGCCAAGTCTTTGGCGACGCAGGGCAAAGCCGAACTGCTGAACGACACCCTGGCCGCGCTGTCTGCCCAGGCGCTGCGTGCGGCCGACATCGTGGGCCGCATTCGCCGCTGGGTGCGCCAGCACCCAGAATCGCGCGAGCCCTGCGACCTCAACGCCGCCGTGGACCAGCCCCTGGCCCTGCTGCTGCGCGCCGAAGCACGCCGGCATGGCGTGGCCGTGCAGCTCGAGCTGGCTTCAAAGCCGGTGTGTGTGAGCGCCGACCGGGTGCTACTGGAGCAGGTGGTGCTCAACCTGGGCCTGAACGCTCTGCAGGCCATGCAGGCCATGCCACTCCCCACCGCGCCACGCCATGCGCATGAGCTGCTGCTGCGCACCACGTCCAGCGCAGGCCGGGCGTCACTCGAAGTACTGGACCGCGGCCCCGGCCTTGCGCCCGAAATTGCCGACCGCCTGTTCGAGCCGTTTTTCACCACCCGCTCCGACGGCCTGGGGCTGGGCCTCAACATCTGCCGATCCATCGTCGAAAGCATGGGCGGCGAGCTGCTGGCCCGCAACCGCGAGGGCGGCGGCGCCATCTTCGAGATCCGGCTGCCCCTGCATACCGAGCCCCCCGCAGCCTCTTCATGACCGAACCCCACACCTCCCTTACCGACGCCGCCCACACAGTGCCGCTCCACGTCTACATCGTCGACGACGACGAAGGCGTGCGCCATTCGCTGGCCACGCTGCTCCTGGCCGGCGGCCACGTAGCGCAGACGTTTGCCAGCGGGCCGGATTTCCTCGCGGGTGCCAACCTGGCGCATCCCGGTTGTGTGCTGCTCGACCTGCGCATGGATGGCATGAGCGGCCTGCAGGTGTTCGAGGCCATGCGCGAGCGGGGCACGGTGCTCAAGACGGTGTTCCTCTCCGCCCATGGCGAGTTGGCCTCGGCCGTGGCTGCTGTCAAGCAAGGCGCCGTGGACTGGCTGGAGAAGCCTTGCGACGAAGCCACGCTGCTGGCCGCCGTGCAGCGCGCCGCCACGTTGTCGCAGGAAGTGGCAACGCGCGCGCTGCAGCGCACCCAGCTGCTGGAGCGCTGGAATGCCCTCAGCCCCCGCCAGCAAGAGGTGGCGCGCCTGCTGGCCACCGGCATCAGCAGCAAGGAAGCCGCCCGCGCGATGGCCCAGCGTGACCCTGAACGCCCGATTGACCCACGCACGGTGGACACGCACCGCTCGGCCATTTTCTTGAAGCTGGACATCCGCTCGTCGCATGAGCTGGGCATGCTGATCCAGCAGATGGGGTGAGGCTGCGTTCAGTGCCCGGAGCGCGGAGCTTGCCAACTGCACGGGTTGCTTCGAATGTGCCGGGGTGCTTTCTTGCAAAAAGACGGCCTCCCCCGCCCCGCCCGCTCGGTACGGAGACCCGGAAAACTTCGCCAACGCAGCTTCAATCACACTGCCTCGCACCTCTTCATAAGCCCTCTTACGATTTTTTTGCACAATCGCACCATGAACCGCAGAAACCTCCTCCTTGCCAGCACCGCTATCGCAGCGGCTTTTTCTTCCCACATCGCGTTCGCGCAGGACTCGGGCCAGCCCATCCGCCTGATCGTGCCCTACGCCGCCGGCGGCCCCATCGACGTCACGGCGCGTGCGCTGGCCGAGCGTGTGCGCGACACGCTGGGCACGGTGATCATCGACAACAAGGGGGGTGCCGGCGGCAACATTGGTGCCGACGCAATTGCCAAGGCAGCACCGGACGGCCTGACCATCGGCATCTCGGCCACCGCCACCCACGCCGTCAACCCCTGGCTCTACGCCAAGATGCCTTTTGACGCCGCCAAGGACTTCGCAGGAATCACGCAGATGGTGCGCGTGCCCAACGTGCTGGTCATCAACGCCGCCAAGGCCGAGCAACTCAAGATCAACACCGTGGCCGATCTGATTGCGTACGCCAAGGCCAACCCCGCCAAGCTCAATTACGGCAGCGGGGGCAACGGCAGCGCAGGCCACCTGGCGGGTGAGATGTTCAAGCAGCGCGCGGGCATCTTCGCGCTGCACATCCCCTACCGCGGCGCCAACCCGGCGCAGCTGGCGCTGCTGGCCGGCGAGGTGGACTTCAACATCGACAACCTGGCCGCCGCTGCGCCCAACATCCGCGCAGGCAAGCTCAAGGCACTGGCCGTGACCTCGCAGGACGCCTCGGCATCCCTGCCCGGCGTGCCGCCGCTGTCCGCGACCTTCAAGGGTTTTTCCATCGACACTTGGTGGGGCCTGGTGGCACCAGCAGCCACGCCCAAGCCCATCATCGACAAGCTGAACAAGGCCTTTGTGGCGGCCCTCAATGCGCCCGAGACCAAGACCCGCTTCGGCGCCCTGCTGGCTGAGCCCGTGCCCACCACGCCCGCGCAGTTCGACAGCTTCATGGCCGCCGAGCGCGCCAAGTACCAGCAGGTCGTGAAGGCTTCCGGCGCTAAGGTCGACTGACCCCGCGACGCGCTTTGCACTGGGCTGCAAAGGCCATGCATCCGGTGGGCCTGCCGAGCCCGTACCCACCGGTGCACCGCACCGCGCCGGACCGTTTTCGGGGAGCTGTGCAGCGACCACGGCGTGAGGGGCGTGCCCCGCACCTCAAAATATTGCTTAAAAAGGTACCTAGCGCTTATCTGTAAAGCGTTTGTAGCTATTGAATCAATAGCATTCAAGCTGCAGCGCGAAACTGCCGCCGGTACACCGACGGCGCGATGCCGACCGCGGCAGAGAAATGCTGCCGCAGCGAGACGGCCGATCCGAACCCTGCTTCGGCGGCCACGGCCTCGATGGATTGGTCTCCGCCCTCCAGCAGGCGCTGGGCCAGCGCAATGCGCTGGTTCTGCAGCCACAGTCCCACCGTGGTCCCCGTGGCCTGCCGAAAGCGCCGCGTGAAGGTCCGTGGGCTCATCACCGCACGCTCGGCCAGGGCCTCCAGCGTGTGTGTCTCGTGCAGGTGCTCGCCCAGCCACTGCAGCAGCGGCGCCAGCCGATCCCCGCGCACCGAAGGCGCCACCGGCTGCTGAATGTATTGCGCCTGCCCGCCTTGCCGGTGTGGCGCCACCACCATGCGCCGCGCCGCGCGGTTGGCCACTTCGGCGCCATGTTGCTGGCGCAGCAAGTGCAGGCAGCAGTCGATGCCCGCCGCCGTGCCGGCTGACGTGAGCACGGGCCCGTCCTCGACGTACAGCACCTCGGGGCGCGGCAGTACCTGCGGGTAGCGCCGCGCAAACTCCGACGCCAGCGCCCAGTGCGTGGTGGCGGCCCGGCCATCCAGCAGCCCCGCCTCGGCCAGCACAAAGGCGCCCAGGCACAGGCCCACGATGCGCGCGCCCCGGCGGTGCGCAGCCCGCAGCGCTGCCAGCAACGCGGGCGGCGCGGCAGCCAGGTCGTCGCGCCACGACGGCACCACGATGATCTGCGCGCGCCGCAATGCCGCGAGGCCATGGTCCACCTGGATGCCAAACCCGGCAGAAGTGCGCAGAGGGCCGGTCTCCACACCACACACCACGAGCCGGTAGCGGTGCACGCCCTCGGCCGTGCGGTCCTCGCCAAACACCAGGCAGGGTACCGAAAGGTGAAAAGGGCTGATGCCGTCAAAGGCCACCACGGCCACGGTGTCCGGGGCGGTCGCGGCAGGGGGGGTGGGTGGAGAACCGGAGCGGGAGTCGGACTGGGAAGCGGTGTGCATGATGGCTCGATTCTATCGATGAGTGTCAATCAAGCCACTTTTGATGATGCGCCGCAAGACGAACAATCACTCCATTCCTTCAACCCGCGCTCGTTTTCACCAAGGACCCAGACCATGACCTCCCCCACCACGGCCCCACGCCGCGCACTGATCGTCATCGACGTGCAAAACGAGTATTTCGCAGGCGGCAACCTGCCCATCGAATACCCACCCGTGGCCGACACGCTGCCCAACATCGCCCGTGCGATGGACGCCGCCCACGCCGCCGGCGTGCCGGTGGTGGTGGTGCAGCACACCGCACCCTCGGGTGCCCCCGTGTTCGACAAGGCCACCGAGCGCTGGCAGCTGCACCCCGAGGTGGCACGCCGGCACGCCGACCACTGCATCGAAAAACCGATGGCCAGCGCCTTCACCCACACCGGCTTGGCCGAGTGGCTGGCCGAGCGCGGCATCGATACCCTGACCATCGTGGGCTACATGACGCACAACTGCGATGCCAGCACGATTTACGAAGCCTCGCACCGGGGTCTGGGCGTGGAGTTTCTGAGCGACGCGAGTGGCGCCCTGCCTTATGCCAATGCGGCCGGCAGTGCCAGCGCCGAGGAGATTCACCGCGTGTTCAGCGTCGTGTTCCACAGCAACTTTGCTGCCGCGGCCTCGACAAGCGAGTGGGTCACGGCGCTGCAGGCTGGCGAGGCTTTGCCCAAGGACAACGTGTTTGCGTCCAACCAGCGCGCACGGCAGGCGGCGTGATGGGCCAGGCCGGGGCAGGCCACCCGTGCAAATGACCTCGGTTCAGAGCCAGATTGCCCCAAGCCGCTCAATGCGCTGGTTTTGCACGCCGGCCATCCACGCGGCATCGACCTGGTCTGGCGCGATCTCGGCCAGCGGCAGCAAGACGAAGGCCCGCTCGCGAAGGCGCGGGTGGGGCACGGTGAGGGTCGGGGTATCGATGACGTGCCCGCCAAACAGCAGGATGTCCAGGTCCAGCGTGCGGGGCGCGTTGCGATAGGGGCGTTCGCGCCCGGCACCGGCCTCGATGGCCTGGAGCGCCGTGAGCAGGTCGGGAGGGGCCAGCGACGTGCGCACGGCCACGACGGCGTTGTAGTAGTCGGGGCCGGTGGCATCCACCGGTGCACTGCGGTACAGCGAGGAGCCCCGCAGCACCTTTGTGCCCGGCAGGGCCGCGACGGAGGCGACAGCGGCACTGAGCGTGCCGGGCGCATCGCCCAGGTTGGCGCCCAGGCCGATGTAGGCCGTGGTGCCTGGGGCGACGTCAGGCCGCGGCGCGTGGCCGCCTTCTTCCAGGACGGGTGTCATGGCTACGGTGCGTTGTGTACTTCAAACCGCCGCGCCCACCGCAGCGGCTTGCGCGGTGCAACGCGGGTCAGGCGTCCGATGCCGGGCCGGCAACAGCGTCGCCGCCCGCGCTCTCGCCACCGCCGGGCTTGCGGCGACGGCGGCGGCGCTTCTTAGGGGCTGCAGCACCTTCGCCGGCGAATTCTGGGGCACCGTCATCGGCATCCCGCTCACCAGCATCGCCACCTTCTCGGGCGGCCGCCGAGGCAGCTGGGGCCGGGCGGGGCACGCGCTTGACGACGGCCTGCTGGGACTTCTGGCGGCTCTTTTGTTCTTCCTTGGCCTGGTCCATCAGGTCTTCACGGCGCTCGTCGTCAGCGCCCTGGAAGTCCTGCCACCACTCGGCCAGGGCCTCGTCCACCTCGCCCACATCGGCGCGCAGGCGCAAAAAGTCGAAGCCCGCACGGAAGCGCGGCTGGATCACCATGCCAAACGGCGTGCTGCCCACGCGCTTTTCAAAGCGGGGCTGCATGACCCAGATCTCCCGCATGTCGGCAGCCAGCTTGCCGCGGCCCGACACATCACCGATGCGCTTGTCAAACACGTCGTCGATGGCGTCCTGCAGCGCCGGCAGCGGGTGCTGGCGCTGGGCGAGGCGGTCCGTCCAGCTCTTGCGCACGTCTTCCCACAACACGCAGGCGAGCAGGAAGCTCGGGGCAACAGGCTTGCCTTCGTTCACGCGGCGGTCGGTGTCGAGCAGCGCGGCCTTCACAAAAGGTGTGTCGGCGCGCTCCACCGCCACGTCCAGCAGTGGATAAATGCCCTTGGCCATGCCCAGCTTGCGCAGCTGCTCGATGGTGGCGATGGCGTGGCCGGTCTGCAGCAGCTTGAGCATTTCGTCAAACATGCGGCTTTGCGGCACTTCGGCCAGCAGCAGCTGCGACTGCACCAGAGGCGCGGCGGTCTTAGCTTCGATGGTGAAGCCCAGCGCGCTCAGCTTGGCCGCAAAGCGCACGGCGCGGATGATGCGCACCGGATCTTCGCGGTAGCGCGTGGCAGGGTCGCCAATCATGCGCAGCGTCTTTTTCTTGGCGTCCTGCAAACCCTTGTGGTAGTCCACCACGATCTGGCTGACCGGGTCGTAATACATGGCGTTCACGGTGAAGTCGCGGCGCGTGGCGTCCTCGTCCTGCGGGCCCCAGACGTTGTCGCGCAGCACGCGGCCCGACGCGTCCACGGCATGTTGCATGCCCGCAAGGGCCGCCTTGGACGTCTTCTCGTTGCCGCTGACCTGCCCGGCGGCGGCGTTGTCGAGGTAGGCGCGGAAGGTAGAGACCTCGATCACCTCATGTTCGCGGCCCCGGCCATGCACCACGTGCACGATGCGAAAGCGCTTGCCGATGATGAAGGCGCGGCGAAACAGCCCCTTGACCTGCTCGGGCGTGGCGTTGGTGGCCACGTCGAAGTCCTTGGGGCGCAAGCCCAGCAGCAGGTCGCGCACCGCACCGCCCACGATGTAGGCCTCGTAGCCGGCCTGCTTGAGCGTGGCCACCACTTCGGCAGCCCGGCGGTCCACCAGCTCGGGGTTGATGCCATGCACGGTGGCGGGCACCTCTTCGCGCTTGCCGAAATGCGGCTTGCCGCCGGAGGTGCCGGGGGTCGATTTGCCCAGCAGTTTGTCGATGAACTTCTTGATCATGGGTCAGCGGTGAAGCAATGGGTCTGGCGCCGAGGCGCGGTGTTTCAGGAAGCAGTGTCCTGGCTGGCGTCGGTCTTCGGGAACAGGTCCAGTATGCGCCAGCCACGCTCCTGGGCCAGCGCGCGCAGGCGCGGGTCGGGGTTGGTCGCCACAGCGTGGGTCACCTTGTCGAGCAGGGGCACGTCGTTCATGGAATCGCTGTAGAAGGTGCTGTCCACATCGCTCCAGGTGAGCCCGCGCTCGGTCAGCCAGGCCTCCATGCGGCGCACCTTGCCTTCGCGCATGGTCGGCACGCCGTCGATCTCGCCGGTGTACCAGCCGTTGAGCGGGTCGCGCACCAGCTGCACGGCCAGCAGGGCTGCATCCTCCACCCCCAGCGCCTTCGCGATGGGGCGGGTGACGAACTCGTTGGTGGCGGTGACGATCAGCACCGTGTCGCCCGCTTCCTGGTGTTCGCGGACCAGCTTGAGCGCCTGCGGCTGGATGGCCGGGCCAATCACCTCGCGCATGAACTGCGCGTGGGCTGCGGCCGAGGCCTCGGGCCCGCGCAGGCGCACGGCCTCGGTCGCGAACCGCACATAGTCGTGCACGTTGAGGGTGCCCGCCTGGTAGTGGGCATAGAACTCGTCGTTGCGGCGCGCAAACTCCACCGGGTCGTTCCAGCCGATGCGGATGGTGAACTCGCCCCACTCGTAGTCGGAGTCGAGCGGGAGCAGCGTGTGGTCAAGGTCGAACAGCGCAAGCCGCAGACGGCGGGTATCAGAGGTCATTCAGGTTCACAAAAGGCAAACGGGGCACTTAGGACGGTAGAAGGCATCACTCTGATTCCAGCATCGTCTTGAGCAGGGGGATGGTGATCGCCCGCTGGGTGCGAAGCGCAAAGGCATCGAGCTGGTCGAGCAGCAGCATCAGGCTGCCCAGGTCGCGCGAGAAGCGGTTGAGCATGTAGTCCATCACCTCATCGCCCAGGAACACGCCGCGGGCGTCTGCCTCCTGGCGCAGCACCGACCGGCGCTCGGCCTCGTTCAGCAGCTGCAGTTGGAACACATGGCCCCACCCCAGGCGGCTGCGCAGGTCGTCGCGCAGGGGCAGGTCGGCCGGGGGCAGGTTGCCGGCGGCCAGCACCCAGCGCTGGCTGCCGCTGGCCGGGCTGATGGCGTTGACGAACCAGTTGAACGCCGTGGCCTGCTGGGCGGTGCTGTACAGGTGCACATCGTCCATCACCACGCAGGCCCAGCGGTCGTCGAACTCGGGCGGTTCCGCCACCGAGGGGTCGAGCCAGCCGACACTGCCACTCTGCTCGCGCAGAGCTTGGCGCACGGCCTGGAGCAAATGCGTCTTGCCACTGCCCGGCTCGCCCCACAGGTAGGTGGGCACGGGGGAGCGGGTGGCCTGGCTGCTGCCCTCGCCCACCGCCAGCCGCAGGTGCTGCAAGGCCGCTTCGTTGGGGCCGGCATAAAAACGCCCCAGCGTGGGCCCGGTGGCCAGGCCAATGTCCAGCGCCAGCTGCTTCATCATCATGCGCAGCGCCGCCGCGGCAGCGGGGGCAGGCCCAGGTGGGCGGATCTGGGAGCAGCGGGCAGGAATCGGGTCGGCAGCGGCATCACAGTGGAATTGGAAGGCCCCTGGCCGTGGGGAACTGCGGCGGGGCGCGGCGAAAAAGTGGCTTCGGGCGCGATGCCGCCACGCTCCTGGCTGGCAGGGACCGTTTGGCGGCAATCGCGCGATTTTAGTCTGCCGCAAACGCCCCGCGGCACCAAGCCGGCCTCGCCCTAGGAAACGGAAGGCCGCCCCTGTGCACAGCCTGCGCGCCAGCGTCTTGCGCCCGGGCGATTGGCCGGGTGGAGCCGCGCCTCAGCGTCGGCCGCTTTCAGCCGCGCGCCGCTTCAGGCAACCGCTTCCCAGCGCCCCGAGCGCTCGGACAGCCAAAGTGCATCGATCACCCGCGCCTGGGCCACCGCGCCATCGATCCCGCTGGGCTGCGGACCCGCGCCTTCGCGTACCTGCCGGGAAAATGCCTCGACCTGCAGCTGGTACTGGTCGCAGGCCGGCAAGGTTTCGACGGTGACGCCGCTTCCATCCAGCGGCCCGCCGTCATCCACCGCCAAGCGCATCTCGCCGCCCCGCACAGCATTGAACGGGATGAACAGTTCGATGCGGCCCTTCGTGCCCACGACCTGCACTCTTTGAAAACGCACGCTCTGCGTCGACACCGTAAAAGTCGCCTGCCTGCCGGCGCCAAAGTCCAGCAAGGCGCTGGTGAGCCGGTCGGTTCCGAGTTGCGGGTCGCGGTCCACCAGCGAAACAGCGCGCAGGGGCTCACCCTCGAACAGATAGCGCCCCGCCAGAACCGCATAGCAACCGATATCGAAGAGCGCCCCGCCACCCATACCGGGCTGGTTGCGGATGTTGCCGGCATCGTCGTTGAAGTACGAAAAGAACACCTGCACCGCGCGCAGCGTGCCAATGCGCCCCTCGCGCACCAGCTCGCGGGCGCGTTGCCACTGCGGGTGGTGGCGCACCATGAAGGCTTCTTCGATGTGCACGCGACTGCCGGCGGCCCTGAGCAGCTCGGCCTCTGCCGCACTGAGCGCCACCGGCTTCTCGCACAGCACATGCTTGCCGGCGGCCGCCGCGTGCAGCGTCAGCGGCACGTGCAGGTGGTTGGGCAGCGGGTTGTAGACAGCCTCGATGGCCGGGTCGGCCAGCAGCTCTTCGTAGCTGCCGTAGGCCTGGGCAATGCCCAGGGACCGCGCGGCCTCCAGAGCGGCCGGCAGCGAGCGCGAGGCGATCGCGCGCAGCTCAACCAGCGGGCTCGCCATCAGAGCCGGGATGACATGCTGCATACCGATCCTGGCCGTGCTCAGTACCCCCCATACCACCGGTTTCATGCGCGCTCCCTGTTCAGAAGGTGATTCAAAGATAGCTGTTGAGCAGGTTCTCGAGCAGCTCCTGCCGGCCGGAGACCGGCAACGTGTCCTGGTTGCGCTCCACCACACGGGCAGCCACCTGGTCCAGCCCCAGCCCGCCGCCCAGCACGTCCTGGCCGAACGCGGCGCTCCAGCCCGCATAGCGGTCGTCCACCAGCTTCGCCAGCTTGCCGTCGTTGATCATCTTTTCGGCAATCAGCAGTGCGCGGGCCGTCACGTCCATGCCGCCAATGTGGCCGTGGAACATGTCTTCGGGGTCGATGGACTGGCGGCGCACCTTGGCGTCGAAGTTCACACCGCCATTGACGAAGCCGCCACCCTGCATGATGGTGTACATGGCCAGCGCCGTCTCGGGAATGCTGTTGGGGAACTGGTCGGTGTCCCAGGCGCACTGCATGTCGCCGCGGTTCATGTCGATCGAGCCGAAGATGCCCAGGTCCACTGCGGTGGCGATTTCATGCTCGAAGCTGTGGCCCGCCAGGGTGGCGTGGTTGGCTTCGATGTTGACCTTGATTTCTTTCTCCAGGCCGTAGTGGCACAGGAAGCCGTAGACCGTGGCGCTGTCAAAGTCGTACTGGTGCTTGGAGGGTTCGCGTGGCTTGGGTTCCAGCAAGATGGTGCCCTTGAAACCAATCTTGTGCTTGTACTCCACCACCATGTTCAGGAAGCGGCCCATCTGGTCCAGTTCGTGGCCGATGCGGGTGTTGAGCAGGGTCTCATAGCCTTCGCGGCCACCCCACAGCACATAGTTGGCGCCGCCCAGCTTCAGCGTGGCGTCCATGGCTTCTTTCACCTGCAGGGCACCCAGCGCAAAAATTTCGGGGTTGGGGTTGGTGGCCGCGCCCGACATGAAGCGGCGGTGGCTGAACAGATTGGCCGTGCCCCACAGCAGCTTCATGCCAGTCTCAGCCTGCTTGGCGCCGAGGATGTCCACCATCTCGCGCAGGTTGTTCACGCTGTCACGCGGGGTGGCGCCTTCGGGGGCTACGTCACGGTCGTGGAAGCAGTAGTAGGGCGCCCCGAGTTTGCGGAAGAACTCGAACGCCACATCGGCCTTGGCCCTGGCGGCGGCCATCGGGTCGGCCATATGCTGCCAGGGTCGCTGGAAGGTGTCGCCACCAAACGGGTCCAGGCCGTTCCAGCAGAAGCTGTGCCAGTAGCACACGGCAAAGCGCAGCTGCTCTTCCATGCGCTTGCCCAGCACCACGCGGTCTTTGTCGTACCACTTGAAGGCCAGGGGGTTGGAAGACTCGGGGCCTTCGTAGGCGATGGGGGAAATGTCGGAGAAGTAGGTGCTCATGGGGTTCTCGGCTAAGGACAAAAGATGGCTCTGGACATGGCTTGGGAGATGATTCGGGATATCAGGGCCTGCGGTACAGACTGCGAAACAGGGCATGGCGCGGCGCCAGCAGTGCGTGCTCGGCGGCGTCGGGCCGGTACACGGTGTCGATGGGCGGCGGCAGGCACGCCCATTCCATGGGGGTGCCGACGCTCAGGGCGCCCAGACGCGCGGCCCCCAGTGCACCGCCCACGGCCGACCCACCGTGGGTCACGATCTCCACATTCAGCGCGCTGGCCAGCATCTGCGCCCAGAAGGCGCTGCGGGCGCCACCGCCCACCAACGACAGGCGCGAGACCTCGCTGCCCGCGGCATGCAAGGCAGCCAGGCCGTCCAGCAGTCCAAAACTCACGCCTTCCATCACCGCATAGCCCAGGCGTGCGGCGTCGGTGTCCATATCCAGCCCGTGGAAGCTGCCGCGCACCCGCGCATCGTTGTGGGGCGTACGCTCGCCGCTGAGGTAAGGCAAGAACAATGGCGCTGCCTCGCGGTCCCGGGCGCTCAGCGCCGCGGCGCGGGCGGCCACCTCGCCCGCGTCTGCAGCGCCCAGCAGGTGGGCCACCCACTGCAGCGCGCTGGCAGCGGCCAGCATCACACTCATCTGGTGCCAGCGGCCCGGCACCGCGTGGCAGAACGCGTGCGTGGCACTGGCCGCATTGGGCTGGTACTGCGGCGTGACCACAAACAGCACGCCGCTGGTGCCCAACGACAGGAACCCCTGGCCGGGCTGCACCGCGCCCATGCCCACGGCGCTGGCAGCGTTGTCGCCCGCGCCACCGGCCACCACCGTGCCGGGCCGCAGCCCCAGCGACTGCGCCACATCGGTCCGCAGGCGCCCGCTCACTGCGCTGCCTTCCACCAGGCGCGGCATGTGCCGGCGGGCCAGGCCGGTCAGCGCCAGCAGTTCATCCGACCAGTCGCGGCGCTGCACATCGAGCCACAGGGTGCCGCTCGCGTCCGACAGATCGCTCACATGCTCGCCGGTCAGCATCAGGCGCACATGGTCCTTGGGCAGCAGCACCTTGGTGATCTGCCGGAACACCGCGGGCTCGTGGCGTGCCACCCAGCGCAACTTGGGGGCCGTAAAGCCGGGCATGGCCAGGCTGCCGCCCAGATCGCTCAGCGCAGGCAGCTCGCGCATCATCTCCCCGCACTCCTCGGCGCTGCGCGTGTCGTTCCAGAGGATGGCGGGGCGCAACACGCGGTCGTGTGCATCGAGCAGCACCGCGCCATGCATCTGGCCCGACAGGCCGATGGCTTCGGTGGCTGCGTACTCCTGCGGATGCACCGCCTGCAGGCTGGCCAGTGCGTCCTGGGTGGCCGCCCACCAGTCGGCCGGGTTCTGCTCGCTGTGGCCGGGGTGGGGGCGCGACAGGGAAAGGGGTGCGCCTGCCGTGCCCAGCACCTGCTGGTCCGGGCCGAGCAGAAGGGCCTTCACTTCCGAGGTGCCGATATCGATGCCGATGTACATGGTGGATAGGTGCGTTCAGTGAAGACCGGGGGGCGGCGTGCCGCCTGCCGATGACGAAACCAAGTCCTCCTCGGCCCCCTCCAGTGCGGTGACTACCGGTGAGTGCATGGGCCGCAGCTCGTGGTGCAGTACCAGCGCGGCCGCGCCCACTGCCGAGGCCAGCAGGCCGTAGCGGGCCGCGCGCACACTGGGCGCCGCCACGCCGGCGCTGGCGGCGTACGCATCGAGCGTGTCACGGGCCTGCCGCACGATGCCGGGATACCGTTCGCACGACGGCCCGCCCACCACCAGGGCGCCGGGGTTGAAGGTGGTCCAGAGGTTCTGCAGCACCACGCCCAGAAACACGCCGCCGCGCGCAGGGTCGCTCTCGCGCTCCAGGGCACGTGCCCCGAAGAAAGTCTCGGCACACCCCTTGCGTCCGCACGAACACAGTGGCCCGTCGATCTGCAAAATGCTGTGGCCGATTTCGCCGGCCATGCCCTGCAGCCCGGTGAACAGCCGGTCGTTGAGCACGATGCCCGCCCCCACGCCCACGCCGCAGGTCACGAAGATCAGCGAGTCCGTCGC
>SDXZ01000372.1 GCA_004210805.1 Acidovorax sp. | reverse complement strand
TGAAGCTCGACCCCGTCTCCCTGCGCCTCTTCGTTGCCGTGATGGAAGAAAGCACCATCGCCGCCGCCGCCGCGCGCGAGCACCTGGCCGCATCGGCCGTCAGCCGGCGCGTGGCGGACCTGGAGGGCATGCTGGGCGTGGAGCTGTTCACCCGTAGCAACAAGGGCACCGAGCCCACCGCCGCTGCCTACGCGCTGCTGAACCTGGCGCGCGGCGTGCTCAACGACCTGGACGGCATCGCCAGCCAGATGCGCGAGTACGGCGCCGGTGTGCGCGGCCATGTGCGCGTGGTGGCCAACATCTCGGCCATCACGCAGTTTTTGCCGGCGCAGCTGCAGAGTTTCATGGCGCTGCACCCGCAGGTGGACGTGCGGCTGCAAGAGCAGATCAGCACGTCAATAGCCCAGTCGGTGGCCGAGAACGCGGCGGACGTGGGCATCCTCAACCAGGGCCAGTACGGCGACCGGGTGGTGCAGTTGCCCTACCGCACCGACGAGCTGGTGCTGGTGGTGCCCACCGGCCACGCGCTGGCGCGCCGCAAGTCCGCCCGACTGGCCGACGCCCTGCCCTACGACTTTGTCGGCGCACACCCCGGCAGCGCCATCAACAACCAGCTGACCCGGGCCGCGTCCGAGGCAGGCCTGCCGCTGCGGCTGCGCATGCAGGTGACCAGTTACGACGCGCTGTGCCTGATGGTGGCCGCCGGCCTGGGCGTGGGAGTGATGCCGCGCGGCAGCGCCGCCCTGTACAAGGGCACGCAGCCGATCCGCGTGGTGACGTTGAACGAGCCGTGGGCGCAGCGCCAGCTGGTGCTGTGCGTGCGGTCGGAAGAATCGCTCTCCAGCGTGGCGCGGCTGCTGGTGGACCACCTGCGCGCCGGATGACACGACACCGATGACCTCATCCCACACCTCCACCTTGCGCACCTTGCGCACCTTGCCCGCCGAGCCCGCCCTGCCCTCCCTGCAGTGGGACGTGTTTTGCCGCGTCATCGACAACTTCGGCGACATCGGCGTGTGCTGGCGGCTGGCCTCGCAACTGGCGGCGCGCGGCCAGTTGGTGCGCCTGTGGGTGGACGATGCGTCGGCCCTGGCATGGATGGCGCCTGGCGGTTGCCCGGGCGTACAGGTGCGCGACTGGCACGCAGGCCCCCCTGCAGCCACCGAGTGTGCGCCGGATGTGATGGTGGAGGCCTTCGGCTGCGAGATTGCTCCTGAATTCATAGCTTATAGCGCTTGCTCAGCAAGCGGTAGCGGCCAAAAACCCGTGTGGATCAACCTCGAATACCTGTCGGCGGAAGGCTATGTGGAGCGCAACCACCGCCTGCCGTCGTTGATCATGTCGGGCCCGGCGGCAGGATGGACGCGCTGGTTCTTCTACCCCGGCTTCACCCCCGCCACGGGCGGCCTGCTGCGCGAAGACGACCTGATGGCCCGGCGCGATGCGTTTGACCGCACGGCCTGGCGCGCGGCGCACGCGGCCGCCCCAGGGCTTGCCTCTGCAGACGCGGTG
>SDXZ01000025.1 GCA_004210805.1 Acidovorax sp. | reverse complement strand
CTCCAGCGCCGGCTGCGGCTGCGGCGGGCAACACCGCCCGATCTGCCCCATCGACCGCCAGTGCCCCCCCCCAGCCAAGTCCACGCCACCTCCCCGAAAGAAACGCTACCAGCGGCAACGTTGCCGCGGGTGCCGCCAGTGCTGACGCCGGCCCCCGCGACGTGTTGTCGCGCGCGCTGCGCGAAGCGGCCAGCGCAGGCGACGCCCTTCAAGCCGATAGCCTCATTCGCCAAGGGGCGCGAATCGATGCCGCCGACAGCGCAGGCAAAACCGCATTGATGCTCGCGGCCGTGCAAGGCCACACGGCCACGGTAGAGAAACTCCTGGCGTTGGGAGCCCACCGCACCCTGGTAGACCGCGAAGGTTTGAACGCAGCGCAACAGGCAAGACGCGCAGGCTACGCGCGCATCGCAGACCTGATCGACGGCCCTTCTTGACCCGGGACTAGGCCTTCAGATGTCGGCTCCGTCCACCCCTTCCAGCGCTTGGCGCGTGATCAGGCTGCTGCGGCCGGGCATGGCTTCACCCAGATAGTCCAGAAACCGGCGCACTGCCGGCGACAGGCCGCGGCGCGATGGAAACACGGCGTGCACGATGGCAGGCAGCGGCGCCCAGTCGGGCAGCACCCGCACCAGGCGGCGCGCGCGGATTTCCTCGTGGCACATGTAGTCCGGCATCCAGCAGATGCCCGTGCCCGCCATCGCCGCAATCTTGAGCGTGAGCAGGTCATCGGCCACATAGCGGGGGGTGTAGTGCACCACTTGGTGAACGCCGCCAGGGCCAATCAGATTCCAGCTCGAGCGGCCGTCTGGCGCCGACATGGCGATGCTGTCGAGCCGGGCGAGGTCGTCCAGCGTCTCGGGCGTGCCCTGGCGAATGAGCTGCTCGGGGCTGGCCACCAGGATCTGCGTGGCGTGGTCGAGCCGCTTGACCACCATGCTGCCGCTGTCCTCCACCGAAGGCCGCACCCGCAGCGCGACGTCGATGCCCTCTTCCACCAGGTTCACCGCCCGGTTGCTCACCATCATCTCCACACGCACCTCGGGATACGTCGCAAGGAACCGGGGCATCAGCTCAGCCAGCACGGTCTGCGCCAGGGTCACCGGGCAGCTCACGCGGATGGTGCCGCGCGGTGCGGTCTGCACCTGGGCCACGGTGTCTGCCGCAGCCTGGGCCGACTCGCGCATGGCCTGGCAGTGGCGCAGATAGGCTTCGCCCACTTCGGTCAGCGAAAGCTTGCGGGTGGTGCGCTGCAGAAGGCGCACGCCCAGGTGCGTTTCCAGATCCGACACGCGCCGCGACAGGCGGGACTTGGGGATGCCCAGCGCGCGGCCCGCAGCGGCAAAGCCACCCCGCTCCACCACTTCGGCGAAATACAGCATGTCGTTGAGGTCTTGCATGGTGAGAGCGAGTGATGCAAATGGAGGGTCTGACGCAGGCCGGGAAAGGCCCAACCACGTCGTTGCGGGGCGCTGAGCTGTCGATCCCGAGGCGCCTTCGGATCGGGCTGAGAGCCGGTAACCGTGGGGCGACCCGTGGTGATCGTTCTATGGATAGAACAATCTATCGCAAGTTCACCGCCTTATCAACATTTGCATGGATGCCCACAATTCATCCCATGGCCACACACCGTGGCACCACCCAACGCAGACCCAAGGAGCTTCCCATGCAACTGCTTCACATCGACTCCGCCATCACCGGCCAACAATCCGTCTCGCGCCAGCTGACCGCCCGCACGGTAGCAGCGTGGCAAGCGGCGCACCCCGGCACCCGCGTCCAGTACCTGGACCTGGCCACCGAGGCGCCGTCGCATCTGGCGGCAGAGTCCCTCGGTTTTCGCACGGGCCAAGCTGCGGCGACGGACGTGGAACGCCAGCAGAACGCGTTGTCTGAAGCCCTGGTGAGCCAGTTTCTCGCGGCGGACGTGATCGTGATCGGCGCTCCGCTGTACAACTTCTCGATCCCCAGCCAGCTCAAGGCCTGGATCGACCGCATTGCCCAGGCGGGCCGCACGTTCAAGTACACCGACAAGGGCCCTGTGGGCCTGGCCGGTGGCAAGACGGTGATCGTGGCATCGACCCGTGGCGGCGTGTACTCGTCCAGCGAAGGCGGCCAGGCGATGGAACACCAGGAGAGCTACTTGAAAGTGGTGTTCGGCTTCTTCGGTATCACCGATGTGCGTTTTGTGCGCGCCGAAGGTGTGGGCATGGGCCCCGACGCCAAGGCCCTGGCCATTGCCAGCGCTGACCAGGACATCCAGGCACACACCAGCGTGCCGGCCAATCAGCCTCAGGTTGCACAGGCAGCCTGACCTGGTATCGGGCCAGCCAAACAAAACGCCGCCCGGCAAAGGCGGCGTTTTTTCATGGAGCGATCAAAAGCTCAGATGTGCTTTTTGACCCACGCGGCGTAGGCATCCACCCAGCCCTGCAGGAACTTCTTGCTGCCCTCGCCCACGTTGCCGCTGGCGTCGAACAAACCTTCCTTGGCATGGATGAACCCTTCGGGCTGGCCCAGCGTGGGCACGTCTAGATACGCCAGCACGTTGCGCAAATGCTGCTGCGCCAGCGCCGTGCCGATGGCGCCCACCGACGCACCGATCACACCCGCCGGCTTGCCAGCCCAGGCATTTTTTCCGTAGGGGCGCGAGCCATGGTCCAGCGCATTCTTGAGCACGCCCGGGATGGAACGGTTGTACTCGGGCGTCACAAACAACAATCCCTGCGCCGACTGGACCTCGCTCTTGAGGCGCAGCACCGACGCGGCCTGCTGGCCATCGTCGTCCTGGTTGTACAGGGGCAGGTCATCGATGCGAATGTGCGAGAACTTGAATTCATCGGGCGCCAGCCGCTCGATGGCCGTGGCCAGCTGGCGGTTGAACGACTCCTTGCGGAGGCTGCCGACGACGACGGCGATCTGAACAATGCTCATGGAAACTCCTTGTATGGCGAACGACAACGGAGGAAGCACTGCACAGGGCGCGCCGGTAGCGCCGGGCGACCATGCAGCACACGGCGGCTGCCATGATAGGCCGCGTCGCCGTTCAGGACCTGCAACCTTGTTGGTGCAATTGCTATATTTTGTGTAGCAATAAACCTAATAAGGACAAGCGCGAGGCCGCGATTTTCTTCGTGGGTCCTGCCCTACTCCGCCCGCCGCTGCCCGGCCAGGCGCTGCACCACGGCCACCAGGCGGTCGATCTCGTCGAAGGTGTTGTAGAACGCCAGCGACGGCCGCACCGTGGTCTCCACGCCGAAGCGGCGCAGGATGGGCTGGGCGCAGTGGTGGCCGGTGCGCACGGCAATGCCTTCCTCGTTGAGCGCCTTGCCCACTTCTTCGGTGGAGTAGCCCGCGAGCACGAAGGACATCACGCTGGCCTTGTCGTCGGCCGTACCGATGAGGCGCACGCCGCGGATGGCAGAGAGGTGGCGCATGCCGTAGACCAGGAGCTCGTGCTCGTAGCGCGCGATGTTCTCTAGCCCCAAGCGGTTCACGTAGTCGATGGCGGCGCCCAGGCCCACGGCGTCGGCGATGTTGCCGGTGCCGGCCTCGAACTTGTTCGGGATGGGCTGGAACACCGTCTTCTCGAAGGTCACGTCGGCAATCATGTTGCCGCCGCCCTGCCAGGGCGGCATGTCTTCGAGCACGGCGCGCCTGCCCCAGATCACGCCGATGCCGGTGGGCCCGAAGACCTTGTGGCCCGAGAACACGAAGAAGTCGGCCCCCAGGTCCTGCACGTCCACCCGCATGTGCGATACCGACTGCGCGCCGTCAACCAGGGTGGTGGCACCGGCGCGCTTGGCCAGCGCCACGATCTCCTTGACCGGCACCACGGTGCCCAGGGCGTTGGAGACCTGGGTGACGGCGACGATCTTGGTGCGGTCGTTGAGCAGCTTCTGGTACTCATCGAGCAGCACCTGGCCCGAGTCGTCCACCGGGATCACGCGCAGGCGTGCGCCCTTAGCGGCGGCCAGCTGCTGCCAGGGCACGATGTTGGCGTGGTGTTCGAGGTGGCTGACGATGATCTCGTCGCCTTCGCCTACATGCTGCGCGCCCCAGCTCTTGGCCACCAGGTTGATGGCCTCGGTGGTGCCGCGCACGAAGATCACCTCGTTCACATCGGGTGCGTTGATGAAGCGCTGCACGCGCTGGCGCGCGCCCTCATAGGCATCGGTCGCGCGCGCAGCCAGCTCGTGCGCCGCGCGGTGGATGTTGGAGTTCTCGTGCGCGTAGAAATAGCTGATGCGGTCGATGACCGACTGCGGCTTGTGCGTGGTGGCCGCGTTGTCGAACCAGACGAGCTGGCGGCCGTTCACGCGCTCCTGCAGCACAGGGAAGTCGCGGCGCACCGCATGCACGTCGAAGGCCGGGTGGGCGCTGCGGTCGGCCTGGGGGACATTGCCCGTAGCGGTGCCACGGCCGGGCGTGGTGTAGCCGCCGGGCAGCACCACGGCATCGGCGAAGTAGAAGCGCGGTTCGGTCGATGGCACGGTGCTGGGCACGCCGGTGCCGGCCGTTGGCGAGCCCACGCGCGGAACCTCGGGTGCGGCAAAGGGCAGGCGTGCCAGGGCGTCGAGCCCGCCAGGAGCCGCGCCATGCCCGTCGGGCGGGGTCAGCTTGGGTGCGCGGTCGGCCGCCAGCGGATGGCCATGGCGCTCACCGAGGAAGTAGTACGGCGATGCGCCCTGCGCCACCGCAGGGGCGGCCTCGGCGGGCGCTGCCTCGGGCACGCCCAGCACGCCGCTGCCAAAGCGCGGCTCGTAGGCCGGCAAGGTGCTGATCACCGAATCGGGCACGCCATTGCCCGCCACCGCATGCGGCAGCAGGGCCGGCGCGCGGTGCGCCAGCGATGCCACCGGCGTGGGCGAGGCGGGCACCAGGTTGGCACCCGGCACCAGCCCTTGCGGGATGGGCGTACCGGGCACGCCGGGGCCGAAGCCCGCAGGGCTGACCAGCGGCGAGCCGGCCGGTGCGATGTTGACGGGCGCCTGCACGCCAGGCGGCAGCGGCGTGGCCTGCCCTGCACCGGGCAGCGAGCCCGGTGGCGTGGACGGCAGGCCTGCAGCCGGGCCGGCAAACCGGGGTTGCTCCCCGGGCGCAGCGGCGAACAGCGCCGTCGCCAGGCTGGCGAGCAGCGCCGTGTCGATCGGCGGTTGCAGCGTGGCGGGCACGCTGGCAGGGGTGGGGGAAGAAATGGTCACCACGCGGCCGCTTTACTTGTAGGTGTCGGGGTAGTCGTGGTACTTGTTGATCTCCACGTCGTCCAGCACGGCCAGCGCATCGGGCGTGAGCACGGCCAGCGAACAATACAGCGAGATCAGGTAGGACGCGATGGCGTGGTTGTTGATGCCCATGAAGCGCACCGACAGGCCGGGGCTCTGCTCGCCCGGCAGGCCGGGCTGGAACAGGCCGACCACGCCCTGGCGCTTGTCGCCCACGCGCAGCAGCAAGATCTTGCTCTTGCCGTCGGCCACGGGCACCTTGTCCGAAGGGATCAGCGGAATGCCGCGCCAGGTGATGAACTGCGAGCCGAACAGGCTCACCGTGGGCGGCGGCGTGCCGCGGCGCGTGGCTTCGCGGCCGAAGGCGGCAATCGCCAGCGGGTGGGCCAGGAAGAAGGCGGGCTCTTTCCAGACCTTGGTGAGCAGCTCATCCAAATCGTCCGGCGTGGGCGCGCCGGTGAGCGGGAACACACGCTGCTCTTCGGTCACCTGGGCCAGCAGGCCGTAGTCGGGGTTGTTGATGAGCTCGCTTTCCTGGTTCTCCTTGATCGTCTCGATCGTCAGGCGCAGCTGTTCCTTGATCTGGTCGTACGGGCTGCTGTACAGGTCGGAGATGCGGGTGTGCACGTCGAGCACGGTGCTCACGGCGTTCAGGAAGAACTCGCGCGGGTTCTCTTCGTAGTCCACGAAGGTGCGGGGCAGCTGGTTCTCTTCCTCGCGGGCGGTGCAGGTGACCTTGATCAGCTCGGGGTTCTTGACCTTGTTCAGGCGGTAGATGCCTGCCTCGACCGGCACCCACTGCAGCAGGTGCGTGAGCCAGCGCGGAGAGATGGTCGAGAGTTGCGCGGTGGTCTTGGTCGCGTTGGCGAGTTGCCGTGCTGCGTTGTCGCCAAGGGCGGTCGTGCCGCCCACTGTTGCCGTCATGTGAGGCTCCGTGTCAGAAGGTTGGGTGAATAAACGATTCCCAACCAGTGTCGGAGGCTCCTGCTATCGCTTCAACATGCTATAGCCGCCAAAGGCAGGCCTTTCAGTGCACTGGCGCTGCTCAATTCGTCGCAATGCCCCAGCAAGGTTGCGCTGCTCACGCCCAGGGCCTGCGAAAGCTTGTCGATCGTGACCAGCGAGGCGATCGCGCGTCCGCGCTCGACCTCGCCCACGTAGGAGCGGTTGAGGTCGGCGTGTTCGGCCAGCTGCTCTTGCGACCAGCCGCGCGACTCGCGCAGGCTCCGCACCGCCGAACCAAAGCTGCGCACCAGCAAATCACTCATGCGGTGGCCGCTCCGGGTGCTGCTGCAGCAGGGCCGTCGTGGTGTCCGTTGTTGCGCGACAGGGCCTGGGTCACGTTGCCGCCGGCCGGCACATCGTGCGTGATCCAGACATTGCCGCCGATGGTGGCACCGCGCCCCAGCGTCACGCGGCCGAGCACCGTGGCGCCAGCGTAGATGACCACGTCGTCCTCCACCACCGGGTGGCGCGGCAGGCCCTTTTGCAGGTGCCCCTCCTCGTCGGTGGGAAAGCGCTTGGCGCCCAGCGTGACGGCCTGGTACACGCGTACACGCTCGCCGATCACTGCGGTCTCGCCGATCACGACACCGGTGCCGTGGTCGATAAAAAAGCCCGCGCCAATCTGCGCGCCCGGGTGGATGTCAATGCCGGTCTGAGCATGGGCCAGCTCCGCCACGATGCGCGCCAGCAAGGGCAGCTCCAGCTGGTACAGGCTGTGCGCGAGGCGGTGGTGGATCATGGCCAGGATGCCGGGGTAGCACAGCAGCACCTCGTCCACGCTGCGCGCCGCGGGGTCGCCGTGGTAGGCCGCGAGCACGTCGCTGTCGAGCAGGCTGCGGATGTCGGGCAGCGCCGCAGCGAACGTGCGGGCCGCCTGCACCGCCCGCTTTTCGATGTTCTGTTCTTCCACCGGCTGGTGGCGCAGCACGTAGTGCAGCTCCAGCCGCACCTGGGCCAGCAGCGCATGCAGCGCGGCGTCCAGCGTGTGGCCGACGTAAAAATCTTCGCTCTCCTGGCGCAGGTCGGGTGGGCCCAGGCGCATGGGGAACAGTACGCCCTTGAGCTTGTCCACGATGTCGGCCAGCGCATCGCGCGAGGGGAACTCGCGCCCGCCGGGCTCCTGCGAGCGTTTTTGCAGGCTGCGCCAGTCGCGGCGCACGGCGTGCAGCGATTGCACGATGGGTTCGATGTCGAAGACGGCCATGGAGGTACTCAAAGCGTGGGTCAGGGGTGGGGAATCGGCCGCGGGCACACCGCCGGGTAGGTAGCCAGTTCAGTCCTGCACCCAGGGCAGGCCATGAAAGCGCCAGCCGTCCGAGCCGCCGCGCTGCTGGCGTGCGTCGATCTCGCCCTCAAAACCCTCCAGCACGTTGAACACCTGGGTGAAGCCCGCCTTGGCTGCGGCTTCGGCCGCCAGGGCCGAACGTTTGCCGCTGCGGCACAGCAGCAGCACCGTGGCGTCTTTGCCGCCGTGTGGGGCCAGGCGCGCCTCCAGCTCGCGCACGAAGCGTGGGTTGCGCTGCAGCGCGGTGCCCGTGGCCCACGGCACGTGCAGGCTGTCGGGTACCTGGCCGACAAATTTCAGCTCTTCGGCCGAGCGCACATCCACCAGCACGGCTTCGCTGGCAGACACGAGCTTCCACGCCACGGTGGGCGAAACGCCGCCCGCATAGGGCAGGCCGGACGCCAGAGCGACCGAGCGGGCGGATTCCAGTTCGGGGGCAAGGGCTGCGTCCTGGGTAGCGATGGATGAAGACATGGCGGGTCCTTAAGGCGGGGGTTGTTGCAGACCTCTGCGGGCTGGTGTGAACAATGGGTCCCACTCTAGAACGCCTCCCATAAAACCCAAAAGAATAAAATTTGGTTTCTATAAAACCAAAACATCCTTAAGGCGGATCACGCGGCGGGCTCCGATGCCAGCCCGTGGAGTGCGTGGCCGAAGGGCCGCAGATCGAGCCGCTCCGGGAGGTCGAGCACCTGCTGCGCCAGTGCTTCGCCGACGGCAGCCGAGTGTTTGAACCCATGGCCCGAGCAGGCCGAGGCCACGTGCACGCCCGGCCAGCCGGGCAAGCGGTCCACCACAAAGCCATGGTCGGGTGTCACGGTGTACAGGCAGGCGCGCGCATCGGTGCAGCGGGCCGTCGGGACGTGAAAGCGCGGCAGCACATGGCGGTGCAGCATGGCGTCCCGCTCCCCATCGGCCACGGTGCGGTCCACGCTGTGGGGCGTCGTCGTTTCAAGGTACTGGGCCGTTGCCACCTTGAAGGCTGGTGCACGCGCATCCGCCGCCGGAAACCCATAGATCGAGTCGTCCGGCCCGTCGCGAAAAGTCCAGATGAAAACGGGGAACGCCCCAGGCTCGAACGACGGCGTGGCTGTACCCACGTCGAACCAGAACATCACCTGGCGGTAAACGGCCAGCTTGGGCGCCCAGGCATGCTGCAGCTCCTGCCCGAGCAAACCGGGCAACCAGGGCCCAGCCGCCAGCACCACCTGCTCAGCGCTGTAGATCCCCTGGGTGGTGACCACGCGCCAATGGTCACCTTCGCGCGCCAGGCCGGTCACCCGCGCCTGGGTCTGCACCGCCGCTCCGTGCACCTGCGCCTGCTGCAGCTGGGCACTGATGGCGGCCTCGGGCCGCACGAAACCCGCATCGCGCTCCCAGTACGCAAACTCGTGGTCGTTCAGCCGAAACTGCGGATAGCGACGGCGCAGGTCGGCGGTGTCCAGCACCTCATGGGCAATGCCGTGGCGCTGCGCAATCGCGATGGTGCGGCGCACGAAGTCATCGGGCTTGCCTTCGCGCAGGGCCATGCCATCGCGCGGCCCGAGCACGAGGCCGTGCGTGCGGGTGTAAATCGATTGGCCAGTGGCTGCCTCCAGCTCTTGCCAGATCTCGTGCGAGCGGCGCACCAGGGGCACGTATTCATCGCCCTCCCCAACGGCCAGGCGCGTGATGCGGGTCTGCCCGTGCGACGAGCCCAGGCCGTGCGGCGGCTGGAACTGGTCCAGCCCCAGCACGTGGGCGCCACGGCGTGCCAGCTGGTACAGCGTGGCCGCGCCGACGGCGCCCAGCCCGATGACGATGGTGTCGAAATGCGCCATGCGCGGACTCCTTCAGGGTCGTCCCGGCAGGCGGTGGCCGGGCGGCACCGTGCCGCGCTGCACCGGCGGCCGCCCACCCTTCTTCCGTTCAAACCCGAAGAGGTTCCCCGGGCTTGCGGGTCATCAGAAGCCTGGCAGCACCGAGCCCTTGAACTCGGTCTGGATGAACTTCTTGACTTCTTCCGAGTGGTAGGCCTTCACCAGCTTGGCGACCCAGGGCTTGTCCTTGTCGGCGTCGCGCACGGCGATCAGGTTGACGTAGGGGCTCTTGGCGTTTTCTTGCGCGATGGCGTCCTTGCCAGGGTTCAGGCCGGCTGAAAGCGCAAAGTTGGTATTGATGGCCGAGGCGTCGAGGTCATCGAGCGAACGCGGCAGCTGGGCAGCGTCGAGTTCGACGAACTTGATCTTCTTGGGGTTGCTCACCACGTCGAGCGGCGTGGCCTTGAGGCCAGCACCGTCACGCAGCTTGATGAGGCCCTTGTCCTGCAGCACCAGCAGCACGCGGCCGCCGTTGGTAGGGTCGTTGGGGATGCCGAACTTCGCGCCTTCCTTCAAGTCTTCGAGCTTCTTGACCTTCTTGGAATACAGGCCGATGGGGAAGTTGACGGTGTAGCCCACGGGCGCAAACTTGTAGCCGCGGTCGGCGATCTGCGCGTCGAGATACGGCTTGTGCTGGTAGCTGTTGGCATCCAGGTCGCCGGCGGCCAGGGCCGCGTTGGGCTGCACGTAGTCACTGAACTCGATGATCTGGATCTTGAGGCCGTCCTTCTCGGCAACCTTCTTGACCTGCTCGAAGATCTGCGCATGGGGGCCACCGGTCACGCCCACCTTGATGGGTTTGTCTTGCGCCATGGCGCCGGTCGAAAAGCCGGCGGCGAGAGCGAGGGCCAAAGTGGTCTGGAGCAGCGAGCGCTTGTTCACGGGGAAAACCTTTCGTTGAGAGATGACTGACATCCTAGGGTTTCCCCGATAAAACCGGAACGACTAAGTTTTCATGTCGTTACAACCCATTCGCATAACAAAGCCGCTTTTTTTTCTTTCTTCGCCCGCCGCTTTAACTCCGAAGCGCCACGTTGTTGAGTTTGTCGAGGCGCTCCGGCCACGTGCCTTCGACCGACGCGCCCTGTAGCAGGATGCGTGTCCACGCCACCCAGGCGTCCCACTGCACGCGTTTGTCCCATGAACTGCCCCAGGCGCTGAACAGCTGCAGCGCACTGTATGCCGCGGCCCGCGCGTCGTCCTTGCGGCCGGCCGACAGGTACAGCTGCGCCAGCACCATCTGCGGCTCGCCCACCCAGGGGTTGTGGCGCACGGCGCTTTCCAGCACGCCCGTCGCCACGTCCAGGTCCACCAGGGGCTGATCTTGCTGGATCACCGACCAGTACAGCGATGTGGCGGCCGCCTCATCCGCCGCGGCCAGTGGTTGTGTGCAGTGGGCAAACACCGGTGGCGTGGGCAGCAGCCCTTTCAAACCTGGGTGCTGCAGTGCCAAGCCCAGGCCGTTGATCTGCGAAACCATGCGCCCGCTCGGCCGCATCGGCCCGGGCCACAGCGATGCCGCCCAGTGCACGGGCTGCGGCCGGTGCTGCACGGCTGGGAAGCGCGAGAAGATGTCGTCCTGCCAGCTGAACCATTGCTCGATGGTGTCGGCCATGCTCACGATGATGAAAGCCGCCACTTCATAGGGCGTGAGGACATGCGGGGCGCCGTCCTTGTCGAGCACCAGGCTGCCGTCGCTCCCTAATGCGCCGGCCAGCACCTTCTGCACAAACTGCGTGCGCGACTGGGTGCAGAACAGGTACACCAGGTGCTCGGCCGACTCGCCTGCGATCTCGCGCACCCGGGCCCGCTCCTTGGCGGGGTCGAACTTCACCAGGTCCACAAACGCGTTGCCATACACGCTGTGCAGCAGCCCCAGCAGGCGCACGTCCCGCGGCTGCTGCCACAGGGTGAGCGAGCGCGCCACGCCCACCAGGTGGTGGCGAAACGTGCCGGCCTTGTGCCAGTCCTGCCCCACATTGCGGGCCAGCACCGTGGGCAGCACTGGCGCGAGGTCAGGGTCGCGGGCCAGCCACTCCTCGTCCAGCAAGGGCTGGGCCCGGGCGAACAGGTCGGCGTCGAGGGTGTGAAAAGGCAGGGCCATGGTTTGTCTCCAGTGGGCGATACGCGGCGTTTGGTGAATGCTCTGTGTACACACTATCAGAATCGCCATGTGGGCACTGCCAGGTGGGCGCAGTGGCCAAAATTGAAGTAAAAACGGGGCCCAGCGCATGTTCCTATTGCATTTATAGCTATATAAATCATAGCAAATCCTTTTGAACTGATACGGCTCCTCCCAATGACCGTGTGCCCGCCACCCGCTGAGGCGCCCTGGGTCTCTGATAATTTCCAGTTTTATGGACACAATTTTCATTAAACTGCCGACATGGACATCCACATCCGCATTGCCCAGCGATTGCGCGAACTGCGCGACGCCCGCGGCTACTCGCTCGACACCCTGGCGGAACGCAGCGGTGTCAGCCGGTCCAACATCTCGCTGATCGAGCGCGGCCAGAGCAGCCCCACCGCTGCGGTGCTCGACAAACTGGCCATTGGCTTGAGCGTAGCGCTGGCCTCGTTTTTTGAAGACAGCGCGGCCGGCGACGGCACCGCGCCGCCCTCCCCCTGCCTGCGCGCCGCCGACCAGCCGCAGTGGCAAGACCCGGCCTCGGGTTACGTGCGCCGCCGGCTGTCGCCCCCCGCGCCTTCGCCGCTGCAGCTGGTGGAGGTGGTGTTCCCGCCCGGCCAGCGCGTGGCCCTGGACTCCGCCGTGCACGACGCCGACATCCACCAGCAGGTGTGGCTGATGGAGGGGCGCATGGACCTGACCGTGGGCGACACCACCTGGCCGCTGCACGCGGGCGACTGCCTGGCCATGCAGTTGCACCAGCCCATCGTGTTCCACAACCCCGGCAGCGAGCCAGCGCGCTATCTGGTGGCGCTAACCACGGTGGGCATGGCGCCCCACCGCTTTGCCGCGCCCGCGCCCACAGCCCCCACCGCCCGGAGAAAACCATGACCACCACGATGGCAACGACCGCGGCCAGCGCCGCCACGCCCTCCTCCCCCATCACCATCCGCCGCCTTGGCGCCAACGAGGCCGCCGCCAGCGTCGATGCCCTGGCCGACGTGCTGATCGATTGCGTACAGGGCGGCGCCTCGGTCAGCTTCATGTGGCCGCTGCCGCGCGACAAGGCCGTGGCGTTCTGGCGCGGCGTGGCCGATGGCGTGGCCCGCAGCGACCGCGTGCTGTTGGTGGCCGAGGACACCGGTGGCCGCATCGTGGGCACCGTGCAGCTCATCACCGCCATGCCCGACAACCAGCCCCACCGCGCCGACGTGGCCAAGATGCTGGTGCACCGCAGCGCCCGCCGCCAAGGCGTGGCCCAGCGCCTGATGGCTGCAGTGGACGAGGCCGCACACACCGAGAGCAAGACCGTATTGGTGCTCGACACCGTGACCGGCGGCGACGCCGAACGCTTGTACGAACGCGCCGGCTGGCAGCGCGTGGGCATCGTGCCCGACTACGCCCTCATGCCCGACGGCGCGATGTGCGGTACGACCTTCTTTTGCAGGCACCTGTGACCGACAACCTTGCGCACATCCTGCAATTTGGCGCGGCGCTCGTGCTCATCAACCTCGCGTGGATCCTGCCGCTGGTCCACAAGGACGGCTTCATCACGCTGTCCGGCTGCCTGGTGCCCGCAGCGCTGCTGGCGCTGGGCATCGGCCTGCTGGAATGGCGGATCTTGCTGCTGATGGTGGCCTTCTTCGGCTGCTTTGCCATCTACCTCTTCTGGCAGGGTCAGCTGGACAAACGCTACGCACGCGACTACCCCGCATTCAGCACGCCTCCCGTGGCCATCATCGTGAGCAAAGACGGCTTCCAACACGATCTGCACGTCGCCCCCGCTGCGGCGGGTTTTGTCATCGGCATCCACTACGAGACCGAAATCGACGGGAGCCGGATGGCCTTCAAGACGCGCTGGAAAGACGTGTTCCCCGACCACGAAGCGGCGAAAGCAGAGCTGTACCGACGGCTCCCGCAGTTCATCGCAGAGGATCAGATGCAGGATCCGTCGGCAACGCCGAGACGCCCGCTGCCGCCCATACCCTGAGCCGCTTGCAGCGCGGTGCCTGCCCCGGCAACGCTGTCAAAGCCCGCCCGCAGCACCCGCGCCGCAGCGGCTGCTGCGGCTGCTACAGCGCGGGCCTCACCGCGGCGTGGCAAACGACTCCAGCGCGCGCCGCACCGCCGCAATCGCCGGGTCGTCCGTCTCCGGCGAGCGCCGCGCCAGGCCCAGTTCACGCAGCAGCGGTGGGCTGAGCGGACACACCTGCATCGCCTCGGGGTCCTGCGCGTCCGCCAGTCCAGGTAACCCAGGCAACTCGGTTTGCTCCAGCGGCAACACCGCCACGCCCTGCCCCGCCACCACCAGGCTGCGCAGCGCCAGCGGGTGATTCAGCTCCATGCGCGGGCGCGGGTTCAGGCCGGCCTGCGCGAACCAGCCGGCAATCAGCCGGTACATCTGCGTGGCCGGGCTGAACGACATCCAGCGCTGATCGGCCAGCCACTGCGGCGTGGCCTCTGCCGGCGCATCCCACCCGGCGGGGACCAGCGCCACCATCGGGTCGCTGCGCCAGGGGTCCACCCACACGCCGCTGCCGGACGCCTGCGGCAGCGCGACGATGGCCAGGTCGAGCGTGCCGGCGCGCAGCCGCGCCATCGCCTCGGCAGAGTTGAGGACGTCCAGCTTCACATCCACCCCCGGGCTCTGGCGGGCCAGCAGATCCAGCAGCTGCGGCAGCAGCCCCGCGCTCACGCCTGCCGTGGTGGCCAGGCGCACCATGCCTTCGAGGCCCTGGGCGCGCCGGCGCACTTGCTCCACCACCTCGTCAGCCCCCGCCAGCAACCGGCGCCCGCCGTCCACCAGCGCCTGACCCGCGGGCGTCAGGCTGGCCTGGCGCCGGCCCCGCACCACCAGCGATGCGCCCAGGCGCGATTCCAGTTCACTGATGTGCAGGCTGACCGTGGGCGGCGCCAGGTGCAGCGCTTGCGCCGCCGCCGCAAGGGTGCCCAGGTCGGCAATGGCAATCAGGGTCTGCACTTGGTCCAGGTTGAGGTTTCGCATCAGTAATCCTGAGTTCAATCGTCATTGAATTCAACTTTACAGATGTCTGAGCCAAAAACATGATCCGGGCAACTCAAAAACGCCCTGTTTGCCATGCTTTCCAACGACGTCTTCTTCATCGTGCTGCTGTCGGCCGCACTCAACGCGGGCTGGAACAGCGCCATCAAGGTGGGCGGCGACCGCATCACCGCCATGGCGATCACCACGCTCATGGGCAGCGGGTTGTCGCTGCTGGTGCTGCCTTGGGTCGACTTGCCCGCCGCGGCCAGCTGGCCCTTGCTGGGCCTCTCAATCGTGGTGCACACGGCATACCACTTTGCCCTGCCGGTGGCCTACAACCACGGCGACATGGGCCAGGTGTACCCCATTGCCCGCGGCTCGGCGCCGCTGCTGGTGATGGCTGGCGCGGCGGTATTTGCGGGCGAATGGCCGAGCGCTGGCGCGCTGTGGGGCGTCAGCTGTTTGTGCGCGGGCGTCTTGTCGCTTGCGCTCATCCGCAGCGGCGGCGCCAGTCCCACCCAGCGCAGCCAGCGCAAGGCGGTCGGCTACGCA
Source organism: Acidovorax sp. (assembly GCA_004210805.1). Classification (GTDB taxonomy): domain Bacteria; phylum Pseudomonadota; class Gammaproteobacteria; order Burkholderiales; family Burkholderiaceae_C; genus Acidovorax. The sequence goes on along the minus strand of SDXZ01000025.1, from coordinate 13,406 downwards.
CTGCTGACGGGCGTGTTGATCGCGGCCTACACGGTGGTGGACGCGCTGGGCGCGCGGCAGGCAGAGTCGGCCATCGGCTTTGCGGTGGTGCTTACGCTGGGCGACGGTATGGCCACCGCGCTCATCGTGCTGCTGTGGAAAGGGCCCCGCACCTTTTGCGTGAACCGCCCCATGCTGTGGCGCTGCGCCGCAGCGGGCTCGATGCAGATGGGAGCCTACTGGATTGCGGTGTGGGCGCTGGCGCGGGCACCCATGGGCGCGGTGTCGGCGCTGCGCGAGACCAGCGTGCTGCTGGTGGCGCTGATCTCGACCTGGCTGCTCAAGGAGCGCATGGGCCCGGCGCGCATGGTGTCGGCGATGCTGGTGTGCGGCGGGCTGCTGTTGGTGCGGCTCTCGGGTTGATCGGGGGTTGCCGTGCAGCAAACTGCGACGGCCATCCGCCGCACGGCCACGTCGCTAAGTCGCTAAGGCACCATGGCACGCTGAAGCAAATGCGGTGCCCCTTACCGGCCTCCGAGCCCGATCAGGAACGCTTGGCAGCGCGCGCGTCCTGCGCCGTATCCACACCTGCCAGCGCACCCGACCGGGCCAGCGCCGCGGCCAGAAAAGTCACAAAGGTCTGCACCCGCGTCGAGAACTGGTGCCGCTGCGGGTACACCGCGTAGATGTCGGCGGCGGGCGTCTGGTACTGCGGCAGCACGGGCTCGAGCAGCCCCTGCGCCAGATGCCGGTTCACATCCCACTCCGCGCGCATCACGATGCCGTGGCCCTGCAGCGCCCACAACACGGCGATCTCGCCGTCGTTCGTGGTCAGGTTGCCGGCGATCTTGATGGACTCGGTGTGCGCCTTGCTGCCGCGCCCGGTGGTCAAGCGCCACAGGCCATAGGCCTCGTCGCCCTGGCGAATGCCGATGCACCGGTGCTCCATCAGGTCGCGCGGCACGCGGGGGCGGCCGTGGCGCTCCAGGTAGGCCGGCGCAGCGCACAACACGCGCCGGTTGGGGGCTATGCGCCGGGCAATCACGCGGCCATCGGGCGGCTCGCCAAAACGCACGCACACGTCGTAGGCGTCGTCGGTGATCGGCGGCGGGTGCACCGACAGCTGCAACTGCACGTCGACTTCGGGGTACAGCCGCACAAAGTCGGAGATCACCGGCGCAATGTGCGTGCGGCCAAAGCCCAGCGTCGCGTTCACGCGCAGCAGGCCCTTGGGGCTGGCCCTGGACTGCACGATGAGTTCATCGAGCGCATCGATCTCGCGCAGGATGCGGCGCGCGTGCTCCAGCAGCAGCTCGCCCTCGGGCGTGAGGCTCATGCGGCGCGTGGACCGGTTGACCAGCACCACGCCCAGGCGCCGCTCCATCTGCGCCAGGTGCTTGCTGACGGCCGCGGTGGAGACGCCCATCTCGCGCCCGGCGGCACTCAGGCTGGGGCTGGCAGCCAGGGTCGAGAAAAAACCCAGTTCGGCGGGCTGGATGGTGCTGGAACTCATCGATTGGGTCTTAACTGCAGGTTAACGATGCATTCACTTTATCGCCGTTACGGCGCTGCGTCCAGGCCTACAGTTCCACTCCACCATCTCCCGTTCCACCAGCCCTTCACTGCGTTTCAACGCTACATCCCATGACTACCTACACCATCGCCACCATCCCCGGAGACGGCATCGGCAAGGAAGTGATTCCTGCCGGCCAACGCGTCCTCGAAGCCCTGGCCGCGCACCATGCGGACCTGCAGTTCGAGTTTGAAAACTTTGGCTGGGGCGGCGACTGGTACCGCGCCCACGGCGTGATGATGCCGGCCGATGGCCTGGATGCCCTGCGCGGCAAGGACGCCATCCTGTTCGGCTCGGCCGGTGACCCAGACATCCCCGACCACATCACGCTGTGGGGCCTGCGCCTGAAGATCTGCCAGGGCTTCGACCAGTACGCCAACGTGCGGCCCACGCGCATCCTGCCGGGCATCGACGCGCCGCTCAAGCGCTGCACGCCGCAAGACCTGGACTGGGTCATCGTGCGCGAAAACTCCGAGGGCGAATACTCCGGCGTGGGTGGCCGCGTGCACCAGGGCCACCCCATCGAGGCGGCCACCGATGTGTCCATCATGACCCGCGTGGGCGTGGAGCGCATCCTGCGCTACGCCTTCCGCCTGGCGCAATCGCGCCCCCGCAAGCAACTCACGGTCATCACCAAGAGCAACGCCCAGCGCCATGCGATGGTGATGTGGGACGAGATCGCTGCGCAGGTGGCTGCCGAGTTCCCCGACGTGACGTGGGACAAGGAACTGGTGGACGCCGCCACCGCCCGCATGGTCAACCGCCCCGCCACGCTCGACACCATCGTCGCCACCAACCTGCACGCCGACATCCTCTCGGACCTGGCCGCCGCACTGGCCGGCAGCCTGGGCATCGCGCCCACCGGCAACATCGACCCCGAGCGCCGCTACCCCAGCATGTTCGAGCCCATCCACGGCTCCGCGTTCGACATCATGGGCAAGGGCCTGGCCAACCCCATTGGCACCTTCTGGTCGGTGGTGATGCTGCTGGAGCACCTGGGCGAAACCGCAGCCGCACGCGCCGTGATGCAGGCCATCGAACAGGTCACCGCCAACCCCGCACTGCACACCCGCGACCTCGGCGGCACGGCCACCACGGCCCAGGTGACCGGCGCCGTGTGCGCGCTGGTCAGTGGCACACAGGCAGCACGCAAGGCTGCGTGACGTCACACGCTGCAAGCCCGCGCCCAGCCCAGGCTGGCGCGTGCTCAACGGTGGGCACAACAACAAGGCCGCGAAGACCGTGCACCCGCCGCATCAAAACCCCTCTGGAGACAAACCATGAACCGCCCCACCACCCAACACCGTTGCATTGCGCAGCCTGTGCGCCGCCACCACCTGATGGCCCTGGCGGTCGTCGCCGCAGCCGCCGGCCTGCTGTCCGGCACGGCCGCCCACGCGCAGGCCTGGCCCACCAAGCCCGTCACCATCGTCGTGCCGTTTGCTGCGGGCGGCACCACCGACGTGCTGGCGCGTGCGCTGGGTGAAAAACTCAGCACGGCCCTGGGCCAGCCCGTGATCGTGGAAAACCGCGGCGGCGCGGGCGCCACCATCGGCGCCGACTACGTGGCCAAGGCGCCAGCCGACGGGTACACGCTGCTGATGGGCGCCGTGCACCACACCATTGCCACCAGCGTCTACAAGAAGCTCAACTACGACTTTCAAAAGAGCTTTGCGCCCATCACCACCGTGGCGCTGGTGCCCAATGTGCTGGCCGTGAGCGCCACCACGCCCGCCAAGGATGTGAAGGAACTCGTGGCCCTGGTCAAGGCCGCGCCCGACAAGTTCTCGTACGGATCCAACGGTGCAGGCACCGCGCAGCACCTGATCGGCACGCAGTTTTCCACCGCCATCGGCCAGCCGTTGCTGCACGTGCCCTACAAGGGCAGCGGGCCGCTCACCACCGACCTGCTGGGCGGGCAGGTGTCGATGTCGTTCGACACCATCACGCCCGTGCTGCCGCACATCAAGGCCGGCAAGCTGCGCGCGCTGGCCGTCACCACGGCCAAGCGGTCGTCGTCGCTGCCCGACGTGCCCACGCTGCAGGAAAGCGGCTTTGCGGGCTTTGACATCGGCACCTGGTTTGGCGTCCTGGCCCCCGCACGCACACCCGCCGACGTGGTGGCCAAACTCAACGCCGAGATGGTCAAGGTGATCCAGTCACCCGACTTCAAGAAGCGCATGCAGGACATCGGCGCCGAACCCATCGGCAACACGCCCGCTCAGATGGCCGAGCAGATTGCCGGCGACACGGCACGGTTTGCAAAGCTGGTGGTGGACCACAAGATCACGACCGAGTGAGTGAGCGAATTCTTCGCCTAGCTCAGCCGGGAGACAGGGGAAAGCGCTGCTGTCGGTATTGAAGAAATGCCGCCTCAGCACTTGTTAAACATAGCTTATAAGCTACCGAAAAGTAGCCAGCACACAAACACAACATCCTGACTGCCACACTTTTAAGTCAGCGCGCACGTCAGGTGTTGTACCCGCGCCCAAGCCGCTTTGTTGCGGGTCTTTGGTCATGGACCAGACACTAGAATCTCCCCGCGAGTTACGAGCCGTTACTTGCATCAAAGCGGGGGTAAGGAGGGACGCACCAGCCATCGGTTGGTAGGAGGACGCCTGCCCGGTATTGTCAATTTCCAATCGATTTATATGAAAAATAAAAACCTTTCATGGTTGTCCAGGGGGATGGGTGTCTTGTTCGTTGCGGCTGCCGTCTTTCTGACGGGTTGCGCGTCCGTCTATGTCGATACAGCTACCAAGGAAGTGGCAGATGCGGACATCAAGCGCCCGGCCATCCCATTGGCGGCGACGCTGGTGTTTGACTTTCAGACCAATGGCGCCCCCAATGCGAGGGCCACGCAACTGCTGAAGGATCAAGTCACCGCGCAGGTTCAGAAAACAGGCATCTTCGAGATCGCCAAAGGGGAGGCTGCAGGCAAAGCCGCGCTGTTGACCATCACGCTCAACAACGTCCTCATTACCAAAGACGCTGCACAGCAGGGCTTTGTGACAGGCCTGACATTCGGTTTGGCAGGCAGCGCAGTGACGGACGGCTACATCTGCACCGTGACCTACGTTCCTGCGAACGGCAGCTCTACGGTGGTGGCCACGGCAAAGCATGCTATTCACACCACACTGGGCAATGCGTCCGCCCCTGCCAACGCCGTCAAATCAGCCAGCATCGAAGAAGGGGTGCGCACCATGATGCGCCAGATCGTGGCCAACGCATTGCGCGACCTGTCCACCAACCCCCAACTCAAGTAACAACCAGAAGCGCCACGCAACATGAAAACCACCCTCATCAAACTCTTCGCTCTCGCATCCGTCGTGCTGTTCACTGGCTGCGCGCAGCTGACCATGGGCGCACCGCAGCCCACGGCAGAAAACACCGCCAACCTCAAGCGCGCCAACTTGGCGGAAACGCGGCTCGGCTCCTTCTCGCTGGAAGCTGGCAAACCGGCCCAAATGGACAAGGGGCACTCGCTGCGTGGCGCCAATACGGTGCAAGCTCCGACAAACGGATCCTTTGCGGAATACGTTCGCGAAAGCCTGCGGGTGGAACTGGCTGCGGCTGGACTGTTGAACTCCCAAGCTGACACCGTGATCTCTGGCGTCCTTCTTGATAGTCAGCTGGATCCTGCAATGGGTACAGGGAAGGGCTTGATCCAAGTGCGCTTTACGGTCATGAAGGGGACTGAAAAGCGCTACGAGAAGGCGCTCACCGCGCGATCTGAGTGGGAATCTTCTTTCGTGGGCGCAGTGGCCATCCCAGCGGCGGCGCAGAACTACGAAGGGCTCTACCGAAAGCTGGTGGGTCAGCTGATCGCAGATCCGGACTTCCGCAAGGCGCTTGCCAAGTAGTCAGCACGTGAGCTAGCGTCAGAAAATACGCGCCCGCGCTAGCCTCTTCAGCATCTGCTGAAGAGGCTTTTTTCTTGGGGCCGCCCGCTGCTGACCCGCTTTGCTCTCGCTGCCCTGTGGGCTCAAGCTGCGCAGGCCAACCACTTCAGTTTGCACAGCCTCGCCGGAGCAGAAATATTGATCAAAAAGGCCTCTAGCGCTTGAATTAAAATGCTTTTTAGCTATATTTTTAATAGCAAATCTGCCGCTTGCGCCGTTTCCCACGTGGCACCGCGCGCACAAGGCCAAAGCCCCTCCCGTTGGTATAACGCCGCATGACCGACACCACCCTCGCCGCCCCCACCGCAGTCATCCGAGCCCTGGAAGAACGCGCCTTCAACGCCTGGCCGGCGCGGCAGACGGTGTTTCACCGGGGCTGGGTGTTCCGGCTGTCGGGGGGCTACACCAAGCGCGCCAACTCGGTCAACGCGTTGCTGCCAGGTGCACCGTTTGACGGTGTGCTCGACGCGGCCACGGCGCTGTATGCGCGGCACGGTCTGCCGGCGGTGTTTCGGCTGTCGCCGCTGGCGCCGCCCGATGCGGACAAGGCGCTGGCCGACGCGGGCTACCAGCACTTTGATCCCTCACTCGTTTTGCACCGGCCGTTGTCCCTGGGGGCCGCAGCCAAGCCCGATGGCAGCACGGTGGTCCACACGGCTGCGTCCGATGCGTGGCTCGACGGGTTTGCGGCTGCCAACGGTGTGGCGCTGCACCACCGCGGATTGCACCGCAGCATGCTCCAGGCCATTGCCCACCCCGCTGCGTTTGCGTTGCAAGACGTGCAGGGCCAGGCCGTGGGCTTTGGGCTGGCAGTGCTAGAGCGCGGCGCCGTCGGCCTGTACGACCTGGCGGTGGCGCCCGACCACCGGGGCGGTGGGCGCGGACGGGCACTGGTGGAGGCGCTGCTGCACTGGGCGGCCGAAGCCGGCGCGACAACGGCTTATCTGCAAGTGCGTGCGCAGAATGCGCCAGCGCTGCGGCTGTATGAATCGATGGGGTTCAAGACAGCGTACGGCTACCACTACCGCGTGCCGGGCTGAGAGGAAAGCGCCCTGCCCCTCCATCCCGTGATGGAACCACCCTTACTCAACGGTGGCTCAGCCTGCGCACCGCCCAGTCGCCCAGGCTCTGCACGGCCTGCACAAAGAAGATCAGCACCAGCACCACGGCCAGCATGATCTCGGGCAGAAAGCGCTGGTAGCCGTAGCGGATACCCAGATCGCCCAGGCCGCCGCCGCCAATCGCCCCGGCCATGGCGGAGTAGCCGGTGAGGCTCACGAACGTGATGGTCAGGCCGGCGACGATGCCGGGCAGCGCCTCGGGCAGCAGCACCTTCCAGACGATCTGGCTGGTGGTGGCGCCCATGGCCTGTGCGGCTTCAACGAGGCCGTGGTCCACCTCACGCAGGGCGGCTTCGACCAGGCGGGCCACGAAGGGCGCGGCGGCCAGCGTCAGCGGCACCACGGCGGCTGCGGTGCCGATGGACGAGCCGGTGATCAACCGCGTGAACGGGATGATGGCCACCAGCAGGATGATGAAAGGCGTGGAACGCACGGCGTTGACCAGCCAGCCCACGAGCTTGTTGACGGGTCCGTTTTCGAGCACACCGCCGTGGTCGGTCAGGCGCAGGAACACGCCGAGCGGCACGCCCAGCAGACCGCCCACCAGGCCGGAGATGCCGACCATGATGAGCGTTTCCCACAGCGACGACGCAAAGAGTTCCAGCATGGCTGGGGTGAAGTGGTTGAACATGATTTCTTTTCTTTCTTAAGGATGGCCTGCATAACCCTCGCGAGGCGGTGATAGTGCGGATCGGGAGGGGCTACAAGGCGTCTTTTTGCAGCCAATAGCCCGGCTATTGGCAAGAAAAGCAACGCAGTAGACCGCCCGAGGCCGCGCTATCACAGACCGCAGGGAGTTATGCAGGCCATCCTCAAGGCGCCACAGCCACTTCTTCAACCTCGACCCCACCCGCGCGCAGGTGCGCCACGGCGCCCCGCAGGCTTTCCGCCTCGCCACTGGCGTACACCGCCAGCGAGCCAAAGGTTTCGTCCTGGATCTCGTCCACCTGGCCGTGCAGGATGCTCATGTCCACGCCAAACTCGCGGATCAGCTGCGACAGGATGGGCTGGTAGGCGCTGTCCCCCGCATACGACAAGCGCAGCAACTGGCCTGTGCGGCCAGCGGCCAACTGGTCCGCAAGCTTGCGCACATGGCCGAGCACGCTGGCGGGCAGCTCTTGCGGCAGGATCTCGTCGATCAGGCTCTTGGTGATGGCTTGCTGCGGGCGGGTGAAGACATCGAGCACGCGGCCCTGCTCCACGATGCGGCCAGCCTCAATCACCGCCACGCGGTCGGCCACCTGCTTGATGACCTGCATCTGGTGGGTGATGAGCACCACGGTCAGGCCCAGCTCGCGGTTGACCTGGCGCAGCAGGTCGAGGATGGAGCGCGTGGTCTCCGGGTCCAGCGCCGACGTGGCCTCATCGCTCAGCAGCACCTTGGGCCGGCTGGCCAGTGCGCGCGCAATGCCCACGCGCTGCTTTTGCCCGCCGCTGATCTGCGCGGGGTAACGATCGGCCAGGGCCGACAGGCCCACCAGCTCCAGCAGCGGGTTCACGCGCTCGCGAATGGCGGCCTTGTTCATGCCGGCCAGCTCCAGCGGCAGCGCGGCGTTGTCGAACACGGTGCGCGACGACAGCAGGTTGAAGTGCTGGAACACCATGCCGATGTCGCGGCGGGCCTCGCGCAATTGAGCGTCGTTCAGCTGAGTGAGGTCGCGACCATCGACGAAAACCTGGCCCTGGGTGGGCCGGTTGAGCAGGTTGATGACACGCACCAGCGAGCTTTTGCCCGCGCCGCTCTTGCCGATGATGCCGAACACTTCGCCCGGATTGATGTGCAGGTCGATGCCGCGCAGGGCCTCGACCGGGCCTTGTGGGCCCTGGTAGGTTTGGGTGATACCCCGTAAGTCGATCATGAAATGCAGTGGCGCGGCGTAGCCATGGGTCGTGGCCGCTGCCGCACGGTCAGGGTTGGGTCGGTTGGGATGGGCGACTGTAGGAGCAGATCGTAAGTTCACAAACGATTGAAAAATCGGTTGGTTAGATCGCCTGGTTATGAAGCGCGTGATAGGCAGATTTCATACGCTATGGTTTGTGTAGCTGATAGTGCAATACCAGTCAGCGCTAGAGCCTGTTTAGACCCAAATTTTTCGCGAAATCATCCACTCCGTGCCATCTGAACACTTCAATATTTCAACGTTTGTTGTATTATCGAATCATGCAAGAAGCTGATGTTATTCAATCCCTCGCCGCCCTCGCCCAGGAAGCCCGCCTTCGCGTATTCCGCGCCCTGGTGGTAGCAGGCCAGGACGGGCTCACGCCCGGTGCCGTGGCCGAGCAATTAGGCATAGCGCCCAACACGCTGTCCTTCCACCTCAAGGAGCTGACCCGCGCCGGCCTGGTCAGCCAGGAGCGCCAGGGCCGCAACCTGATCTACCGCGCATCGTTTGCCACCATGAACGACCTGCTCGCCTACCTGACCGAGAACTGCTGCCAGGGCTCCGAGTGCGCGACCGACGAAGCCACAGCAGCCTGCAAGTGCTGAGCCAGCACCCGCCGACCACCCCACCCCCACGACCCACAGCCGAAAGGAAACCACCATGAAGCGATTCCACGTCCACATGCATGTCGATGACCTTGCCAAGAGCATCGCGTTCTATTCCCGGCTGTTTGCAGCCGAGCCTGCGCGCGTTGAGGGCGACTACGCCAAATGGATGCTGGAAGACCCGCGCGTGAACTTCGCCATCTCCACCCGGGGCGACAAGCCCGGCGTGGACCACCTGGGTTTCCAGGTGGATGAGGCCGACGAACTGGCCGAGCTGAAGGCGCGCGCCGAAGGTGCCGACATGGCCCTGCTCGACGAAGGCGCCACCACCTGCTGCTATGCGCGCAGCGACAAGCATTGGATCACCGACCCGCAGGGTGTGGCGTGGGAGCACTTCCACACGCTGGGCAACATACCGGTGTTCAACGAAGCGGCGGCGCCATCCGTTGCCGCGGCTGCCTGCTGCCCTACCGGCGCCCCGTCGGCACAAGCCCTTGGCGCAGCTCCTGCCCAGGCGGCCTGCTGCGGTCCCAAGTCCACCACCGCCAACAAGTGCTGCTGACCTGCCCGGAGCCCTCATGAGCGATTTACACCCTCCTTTGAACGTGCTGTTTCTGTGCACGCACAACTCCGCCCGAAGCATCCTGGCGGAGGCCCTGCTCAACGCCATGGGCCAAGGCCGCTTCAAGGCCTACTCCGCCGGCAGCAGCCCGCGCGACAACCAGCAGCCCCACCCGCTGGGTCTGCGGGCGCTGGCTCACGCGGGCATCCCCACGGAAGGGCTGCGCAGCAAAAGCTGGGACGAGTTTGCCGCCCCCGGCGCGCCGCACATGGACCTGATCATCACCGTGTGCGACAACGCGGCGGGCGAGGTCTGCCCCTTCTGGCCCGGGCACCCGGCCACGGCGCACTGGGGTTATGCCGACCCATCGGCGGGTGACGGCTCGGACACCGACAAGGCCGAGGCCTTCCGCAAAACCCTGCACGCCATCCAGCGCCGCCTGGAGCTGCTGGTGAACCTGCCCGACGAAAAGCTGGCCGCCACCGCACTGCAATCCACGGCCCGCGAACTGCCCGCGCATTGAAAAAATGACCATGCAACCAAGCCCCTCACAACCCGCACCTGCCAGCGCCCAGCCCCCTTCCCCGGCAGCAGGCATGGCGGTGTTCGAGCGCTACCTCACCATCTGGGTGCTGCTGTGCATCGTGGTGGGCATTGCACTGGGCCAGTGGCTGCCCGGCGCGGCCCGCGCCGTGGGTGCGTTGGAGGTGGCGCGGGTCAACCTGCCGGTGGGCCTGCTCATCTGGGTGATGGTCATTCCCATGCTGCTGAAGGTGGACTTTGGCGCGCTGGCCGAGGTGCGCCAGCACCTGCGCGGCATCGGTGTGACGTTTTTTGTGAACTGGCTGGTCAAGCCGTTTTCGATGGCGCTGCTGGGCTGGCTGTTCATCCGCCACTGGTTTGCGCCCTACCTGCCCGCCGACCAGATCGACAGCTACATAGCAGGGCTCATCTTGCTGGCCGCCGCGCCCTGCACGGCCATGGTGTTTGTGGGGAGCCGACTTACGGGGGGCGACCCGCTGTTCACGCTGTCACAAGTGGCGCTCAACGACAGCATCATGATCGTGGCGTTTGCGCCGCTGGTGGCCTTTTTGCTCGGCCTGTCGGCCATCACCGTGCCGTGGGACACGCTGCTCACCTCGGTGGTGCTCTACATCCTGATCCCCGTGGTGATCGCCCAGTGGCTGCGCAAGCGGCTGCTGCGCAAAGGCCAGGCCGCCTTCGACGCCGCCGTGGCACGCACCGGGCCGTGGTCCATCGCCGCGCTGCTGGCCACGCTGGTGCTGCTGTTCGCGTTCCAGGGCGAGGCCATCCTGCTGCAGCCGCTGGTGATCGCCCTGCTGGCCGTGCCCATCCTCATCCAGGTGCTGTTCAACTCGGCGCTGGCCTATGGCCTGAACCGCGCGGTAGGTGAAAAGCACAGCATTGCCTGCCCGTCAGCGCTGATCGGTGCGTCCAACTTCTTCGAGCTGGCCGTGGCCACGGCGATCAGCCTGTTTGGCTTTCACTCCGGCGCAGCGCTGGCCACCGTGGTGGGCGTGTTGATCGAGGTGCCGGTGATGCTGCTGGTGGTGGCCGTGGTCAACCGCAGCAAGGGCTGGTACGAGGCGCGGGGCTGACAGGCACGCCACCTGGGGCGGTCAGGCGCCTGCTGCCACCGCCCCCCGCGGCTGCACCTGGCGCGAGATCAGCAGGCCCAGCACAAAGATACCCACCGCCGCCACCGTGAACACGGGCGGCAGCCAGCCCCGGTCCACACTGAACGCCACCATCAGCACGCCCGTCGACTGCCCCAGAAACAGCAGGCACGCAAACAGCGTCACCGCCGTGCCCCGCGCCTGGGGCGCCATCTGCGTGGCCTGCACCTGCAGCGTGTTGTGCAGCATGTAAAAGCCGATGCCCGCCAAAAAGCAGCCCAGCATGGCCCAGCCCACTGCGGGCGCCCATGCCAGCGAGAGCAGGCCGATGGCAATGAAGCTGGCCCCCAGCAAGGCCAGCCCCCGCTCGCCCAGCGCCGCCAGCCAGCGCCGCGCAAACACGCTGTAGATCAGCCCGCCCACGCCATACAGCACCATCACGCCGCCAGCGGCAGAGGCCGACAGGCCAAACCCATCGACCATGCGCGCGGGCACAAAGGCCAGCGTGCCAAACGCGAGCGCGCCCTCAATCGTGACCACTGTGAGCACCCAGCGCACACGCGGGATGCGCAGCAGCGCCATGGTGCCCGCGAGGTAGTTGGCCAGCGAGAACGCCGGTGCGCCTGGCACCACCACCGGACGCAGCGCCCCGCTGGCACGCGCATGGCGCAGCAGCAGCGTGGCCGCGGTGAAGAACAGCACGGCCAGCACACCCAGCGCCGCACGCCAGCCCAGCGTTTCGGTGGCAAAGCCGCCAAACCACTGGCCCGCCATCATCCCGGTCACCGTGGCCACCATCAGGCGCGCCAGGGTCTCTTGCCGCTGCTCGTAGGCCACCTCATCGCCAATCCAGGCCATCGACAGCGGAATGATCCCGGCCGCCGCCGCCCCCATGGCCGCCCGTGCCACCACCAGCAGGCTGAAGCTCTGTGCCAGCGCCGTCATGGCGCTAAACACCGCACACGCCGCCGTGGCGCCGATGATCACGCGCACCTTGCCCACCCGGTCGCCCAGCGGGCCATACACCAGCTGCAGCACGCCATAGGCCACGGCAAACGCCGCAATCACCGCCGAGGCATCGCCCGTGGTGATCTTGTATTCAAGGGACAGTGCCACCAGCATCGGGTCGCACACACGCATGGAGGCCATGCTGCAAAAGGCCGCCAGGCTGATCAGCCGCAGCATCGTCGAGGAAGAGGTCATATGACCCGATTGTGGTGCGACCCGCGCGAGGTCGCTGGCGTGGGGCGGCAAGCACCCTGGCTGCAGAAGGTTGGGCACGCACCACCCGGGCGCCTGCCATTTTTTGCGTGGCACCTCGCAACCTTGCGCTTACCATGCGCGCCTGATTTGAACGAGGAGCCATGATGAACAAACGCAACTTTGTCGCCGCCAGCGTTGGCCTGGCAGGCCTGTGGACCGCCACCAGCGGCCACGCCGCCCCGCCGGCAACCACATCCGCCAACCCTGCCCTGCTCACCATCAGCGGCGCCATCACCCAACCGAACCGGGGCGCGCTGGACCCCACCATCGACCAGATGATGGGCAAACACGGCATCCAGTTTGCCAACGCCCACGCGCTCGACGCCGCTGCGCTGCAGCGCATGGCCGCCGTCACCATCAAGCCCACGCTGGAATACGACAGCAAGCCCCACACGCTCAAGGGCCCCTTGCTCACCACCGTGCTGGCAGCAGCGGGCGTGGCCGCAGGCAGCCCCGTGCAGCTGGTGCTGCGCGCGGTGGATGGCTACAACGTGACCATCAGCATGGCCGACGTGCAGGCCTTCCGCATGATCGTCGCCACCCACATCGACGGCCAGCCCATGGCCCTGGGCGGCCTGGGCCCGCAGTGGGCCGTGTATGACGCGGATGTGCTGCCCGCCTTCAAGGACAAGCCGGTGAAGGAACGCTTTGGTTTGTGCCCGTGGGGGCTGTACCACATTGAGGTGAAGAAGGCCTGAGGCCGCCCCGCCAGGCAGGTGCCGTCAGTAAAAAGAAAGAGCGGCCCATGGCCGCTCTTTCTTTGATAGCTACTAGCGCACACCCAACAAGCGCCAGGGCCGATTTTCATTCAAATCAGCGTGCCCGCCCCGCCATCCGCACCCCCAGCGCCGCCAGCGAACCCACCGTGGCTAACCCCACCA